>NZ_JBIVGN010000001.1:427266-574680 GCF_044748705.1 Pseudomonas sp. NPDC089758 | reverse complement strand
AAAAGATTAAGGAAGTGCTACGAGAGGCTGGGCTGCACGAGCAAGTTGCCCGCTGTCAGGCGGTAGAGGGAATTGGGTTTCTTACCGCTACAGCCCTGGTAATGGCTTTTGTAAGGGGCGAGTTCAAGAGCAGTGATTCGTATATCGCATTCCTGGGAATGGACCTACGGGTTAATGATTCTGGAGAGAAGAATGGACGTCGTCGGCTCACCAAGCGCGGCTGCTCGGAAATCCGTCGTTTGCTGCATAACGCAGCAATGGCGGCCAGCAGGTCGGCCGCTTGGAAAGGGGTATATGAGCAGTACAGAAACAGCGGTAAGGCAACGACCCAGGCGTTGGTAATTCTGGCCAGGAAGCTCGCACGAGTGGCATTCGCCCTGATGAGAAATCAGGACGAATACGTTACCAAAGGCGGGAAAATGGCTTGCTGATAACCATAGAATCTCCCACATGGATCGCGCCCCCTTTTAGAAGTTGGGCGGGACGGTGGCTTCCACGGGTAAAGCGCAGGCCTGAAGCACTGCGCGGTCGCGGTGGGAGCCGGCTTGCCGGCGATTGGGCCGCGAAGCGGCCCTTGCTTGCATCACTCCACCAGTTCGACCAGCACCGTCCCTTCGCTGACCATATCCCCTTCCTGGCAGAACAACGCCTTCACCGTCCCGCCATGCGCAGCGCGAATGCTGTGCTCCATTTTCATCGCCTCCAGCACCACCAGCGCAGTGCCTGCTTCCACCGCCTGGCCAGGCTCCACCAGCACCCGCACGATGCTGCCATTCATGGGCGCACCCAGGCCGCCCTGTTGGCTGTGGCTGGCTTCGGCCTCGGCGATCGGATCGAAGGCCTCGATGGCATGCATTTCACCCTCCCAGCGCAGGTACAGCGTGCCACCTCGGCGCACTGCCAGATATCGCCGGCGCACGCCGCCTTCATCATGCCCGAGCTGTTCGCCGTCCAGCCGCCAGGCCGAGACGGCACCGTGCTCGAGCACAATCGCCTGGCGCTCACCGCCACTGCGCAGGTGCAAGCTGCTATGCGCCGGCAGGCCAAGGCGCAACCCTGAGCGCTCAGCCCACGGCGAGCCGCTGTCGTCGTCACGCTCACGGGGCGCCTGGCCCCGCAGCCAGGCTTCACCTGCGGCTTGCCAGAAGCCTGCGGGCAAAGGCTGCGGCGCCGGCAGCAGTACGTCCTGATGGCGTGGAATGAAGCCTGTATCCAGCTCGGCCGCCGCGAATGCGGGGTGGGCGAGGATGCGGCGCAGGAAGGCGATGTTGGTCTTCAACCCACCGATGGCGAACTCGTCCAGCATCGCCAGCAAGCGCAGGCGGGCCTGTTCGCGGTTTTCGCCCCAGGCGATCAGCTTGCCCAGCATAGGGTCATAGAAAGATGAGACCTCGTCCCCCTCGCTTACCCCGCTGTCCACCCGGCGACCTTCGCCAGGTGCCGACTCGCGGTACAGCGCCAGGGTGCCGGTGGCCGGCAGGAAGTCGTTGGCCGGGTCTTCGGCGTAGAGGCGCACTTCGATGGCATGGCCGATCAGCGGCACCTGGGCCTGGGTAATCGGCAGTGGCTCGCCACAGGCGACGCGGATCTGCCAGGCCACCAGGTCCAGGCCGGTGATAGCTTCGGTCACCGGGTGCTCGACCTGCAGGCGGGTATTCATCTCCATGAAGAAGAACTCGCCACGGGCATCGAGCAGAAACTCAACGGTGCCGGCACCGACATAACCGATGGCCTGGGCGGCACGCACCGCCGCGTCGCCCATGGCTTGCCGCAACTGAGGGGAAAGCCCCGGCGCCGGTGCTTCCTCGACCACCTTCTGATGGCGGCGCTGGATCGAGCAGTCGCGCTCATTCAGGTACAGGCAGTTGCCGTGCTGATCGGCGAACACCTGGATCTCCACGTGGCGGGGCTTGAGCACGTACTTTTCCACCAGCATGCGCGCGTCGCCGAACGACGACTGTGCTTCACGCTGGGCCGAGGCGAGGGCGTCGGCCAGCTGGCTTTCGTCCTCGACCACTTTCATGCCCTTGCCGCCCCCCCCGGCGCTGGCCTTGAGCAGCACCGGGTAGCCGATGCGCTCGGCAGCGGCGCGGAAGGTTTCCAGGTCCTGGGCGTCGCCGTGATAACCCGGCACCAGCGGTACGCCGGCCGCTTCCATGAGTGCCTTGGCCGCTGATTTGCTGCCCATGGCATCGATGGCGCTGGCCGGCGGGCCAAGGAAGATCAGCCCGGCGTCCTCGATGGCACGAGCAAACCCTGCGTTTTCGGACAGAAAACCATACCCTGGGTGAATGGCCTGAGCGCCGCTGGCTTTGGCCGCAGCGAGCAGTTTGTCGATCACCAGGTAGCTGTCAGCGGCCTTGCTGCCCCCCAGCTCGACACGGATATCCGCTTCGCGGCTGTGGCGGGCGTCGCGGTCGGTGGCACTGTGCACGGCCACGGTGGTCAGGCCCATGGCTTTGGCGGTACGCATCACCCGGCAGGCGATTTCGCCACGGTTGGCGACCAGCAGGGTGGTCAATGGCGTGCGGCTCATGGGCGCAGCTCCTTGTCGGGCTCGGTTTGCCAGGCGGGGCGACGTTTTTCCAGGAAGGCGCGCAGGCCCTCCTGGCCTTCGGCGCTGACCCGGATCCGGGCAATGGCGTTTTCGCAGTAGCGGCGCAGGGCAGGGCTGAGCTCACCGTCGTCGACTTCGCGCAGCAAGTCCTTGGTGGCGCGCAGTGCTTGCGGGCTGTTTTGCAGGAGGTTGTCCACCCAGGCCTGGACCTGCACTTCCAGCTCATCGGCCGGGTACACCTCTGCCAGCAGGCCCAACTCCCGGGCCCGTACGCCGCTGAAACGTTCGGCGGTCAGGGCATAACGGCGGGCGCTGCGCTCACCGATGGCCTTGACCACGAACGGGCTGATCACCGCCGGGGCCAGGCCGATACGCACTTCCGACAAGCACAGCTGGGCATCCTCGGCGCCGATGGCCATGTCGCAGCAACTGATCAGCCCCAAGGCGCCGCCAAAGGCCGCGCCCTGCACCACGGCCAGGGTGGGTACCTTCAGGCGATGCAGGGCGTACATCAGTTCGCCCAGTTCACGGGCGTCATCCAGGTTGGTGTTGAAGTCCAGCTGTGCCGATTGCTGCATCCACGCCAGGTCTGCGCCGGCGCTGAAATGCCGGCCACGGCCGCGCAGCAGCATGAAGCGCAGGCTGGCGTCGTCGGCCAGTTGGCCAAGGGCGACGATCAGTTCGCGAATCATCTGTGCATTGAAGGCGTTGTTCTTGTCCGCCCGGTTTAGCCACAGGGTGGCGAAGCCGCGCGGGTCGCGGATCACTTCGAGGGTGTTGAAATCGCTCATGGGTCACATCCGGAAAATGCCGAAGCGGCTCTGTTCGATCGGTGCGTTCAGCGCGGCGGACAACGCCAGGCCAAGCACGTCGCGGGTCTGCGCCGGGTCGATGACGCCGTCGTCCCAAAGCCGGGCGCTGGAGTAGTAGGGGTGACCCTGGTGTTCGTACTGGTCGAGAATCGGCTGCTTGAGCCTGGCCTCATCCTCGGCGCTGAAGGCCTGGCCGCTGCGTTCGCTTTGCTCGCGCTTGACCTGGGCCAGCACCCCGGCGGCTTGTTCGGCCCCCATCACGCCAATCCGCGCATTGGGCCACATCCACAAAAAGCGCGGATCGTAGGCGCGGCCACACATGCCGTAGTTGCCAGCGCCGAAGCTGCCACCGATGATCACCGTGAACTTCGGCACCTGGGCGCAGGCCACCGCGGTGACCAGCTTGGCGCCGTGCTTGGCGATGCCGCCTTCTTCGTACTTCTTGCCGACCATGAAGCCGGTGATGTTCTGCAAAAAGAGCAGTGGGATGCCGCGTTGGCAGGCCAGTTCGATGAAGTGCGCGCCCTTTTGCGCGGCTTCGGCGAACAGGATGCCGTTGTTGGCCAGGATCGCCACCGGGTAGCCGTGCAGGTGGGCGAAGCCGCACACCAGCGTGGTGCCGAACAGCGCTTTGAATTCATCGAAAACCGATCCGTCGACCAGGCGCGCGATCACCTCGCGCACATCGAACGGTTGCTTGGCGTCGGCCGGCACCACGCCGTACAGCTCCTGGGCGGCATACAGCGGCGCAGCCGGCGCCTGGCGTTGCAGCGTGCCGAGCTTGTGCCAGTTGAGGTTGGCCACGCTGCGCCGGGCCAACGCCAGGGCGTGTTCATCATTGTCGGCATAGTGGTCGGCCACGCCGCTGGTACGGCAGTGCACATCGGCACCGCCGAGGTCTTCGGCGCTGACCACCTCGCCCGTAGCGGCTTTCACCAGGGGCGGGCCTGCCAGGAAGATGGTCGCCTGCTGGCGGACCATGATCGCCTCGTCGGCCATGGCCGGCACATAGGCCCCACCTGCCGTGCACGACCCCATGACCACGGCGATCTGCGGGATGCCCTGGGCGCTCATGTTGGCCTGGTTGAAGAAGATCCGCCCAAAATGTTCACGGTCTGGAAACACCTCATCCTGCCGCGGCAGGTTGGCGCCGCCGGAATCCACCAGGTAGATGCAGGGCAGGCGGTTCTGCAAGGCGATGGTCTGCGCGCGCAGGTGTTTCTTCACCGTCAGCGGGTAATACGAACCGCCTTTCACCGTGGCATCGTTGGCCACGATCATGCATTCCACGCCCTCGACGCGGCCGATGCCCGCGATCACACCGGCTGCCGGCACATCTTCACCGTACACCTCGTGGGCGGCCAACTGGCCGATTTCAAGGAAGGGCGAGCCGGGGTCCAGCAGGCGGTCGATGCGCTCACGCGGCAGTAGTTTGCCACGGGAGGTATGCCGCTCCTGGGCCTTGGGCCCGCCGCCTTGTGCAATGTGGGTGAGCAGGCCGCGCAGGGCCTGGACCTGTTCGAGCATGGCCGCGCTGTTGTCGGCGAATTGCGCCGAACGCGGGTTGATCTGGGTGTGCAAGGTAGCCATGTGTGCCCGTCCCTCGTGTTCAGCGGGTTTCGTTGAACAGTTCGCGGCCGATCAGCATCCGGCGGATTTCACTGGTGCCGGCGCCGATCTCGTACAGCTTGGCATCACGCAGCAAGCGGCCCGCCGGGAATTCATTGATGTAGCCGTTGCCACCGAGAATCTGGATCGCTTCCAAGGCCATCTGCGTGGCGCGCTCCGCGGTGTAGAGGATGACCCCGGCGGCGTCCTTGCGGGTGGTCTCGCCACGGTCGCAGGCCTGGGCCACGGCGTACAGGTAGGCGCGGCTGGCGTTGAGCTGGGTGTACATGTCGGCGATCTTGCCCTGGATCAACTGGAACTCGCCGATGCTCTGGCCGAACTGCTTGCGGTCGTGAATGTAGGGCACCACCAGGTCCATGCAGCTTTGCATGATGCCGGTGGGGCCGCCGGAGAGCACCACGCGCTCGTAGTCCAGGCCGCTCATCAGTACGCGCACGCCGCCGTTGAGCTGGCCGAGGATGTTTTCTTCCGGTACCTCGACGTCATCGAAGAACAGCTCGCAGGTGTTGGAGCCACGCATGCCCAGCTTGTCGAACTTGTTGCTGCGACTGAAGCCTTGCCAGTCGCGCTCGACGATGAAAGCCGTGATGCCGTGCGCGCCCTTGTCCAGGTCGGTCTTGGCGTAGATCACGTAGGTGTTGGCATCCGGGCCGTTGGTGATCCAGGTCTTGCTGCCGTTGAGCACGTAGCGGTCGCCGCGCTTCTCGGCGCGCAGTTTCATCGACACCACGTCGGAACCGGCATTCGGCTCGCTCATGGCCAGCGCGCCGATGTGTTCACCGCTGATCAGTTTGGGCAGGTACTTCTGCTTCTGCGCGTGGCTGCCGTTGCGGTTGATCTGGTTGACACAGAGGTTGGAGTGGGCGCCGTAGGACAGCGCTACAGAAGCCGAGCCACGGCTGATTTCTTCCATCGACACCACGTGGGCCAGGTAGCCCAGGCCGGCGCCGCCGTATTCTTCCGGCACTGTGATGCCAAGCAGGCCCATGTCGCCAAACTTGCGCCACATGTCGGCGGGGAACAGGTTGTCTTGGTCGATCTGTGCGGCGCGTGGCGCCAGCTGGGCGGCAACGAAGGTACGCACCTGGTCACGGAGCATGTCGATGGTTTCGCCCAGGGCGAAGTTCAGGGAGGGGTAATGCATGGGGCACCTTCTTGTTCTTGAAATTAGGAAACACCGTAGCTCACCAAGCGTTAGCCATTGGCAATCAGCGCTGTGTCGTTTTCACCTTTACGTTAACGTAAACCTGCCCCTCGGCACTGTCAATCCGTTCGTCACCTTTACGTAAACGTAAATCTGCGCCACAGTAATTGTCGCTGCTTGAGCCGTGCCCAGAACAACCACAAGAAGGGACACCCATGAGTCAAACCAGCTACACCCAAGGTCGTCAGAACCCAGCCTTGCTGACCCAGACCATTGGCCAGGCCTTCGATGCGACCGTGGCCCGTTACGCCGATGGCGAAGCGTTGGTGGTGCGCCACCAAGGCCTGCGTTTCACCTGGCAGCAGTTGGCCGAGCAGGTCGATGTCCATGCCCGGGCGTTGATGGCCCTGGGGCTGGACCGGGGCGACCGGATCGGCATCTGGTCTCCCAACTGCGCCCAGTGGTGCATCTTACAACTGGCCAGCGCCAAGGTCGGTGCGATTCTGGTCAACATCAACCCGGCCTATCGGGTGGGCGAGCTGGAGTATGTGCTGCGTCAATCTGGCTGCCGCTGGCTGGTGTGCGCCGATGCCTTCAAGACCTCTGACTATCACGCCATGGTTCGGCAGCTGCTGCCGGAACTGGCGCTGGTGACGCCCGGTGACCTGGCCAGCGAGCGCCTGCCCGAGCTGCGCGGGGTGATAAGCCTGGCCGGCAACCCGCCACCGGGCTTTCTACCATGGCCTGCGCTGCCAGGGCGGGCAGCGCAGACGGCCCCTGAGGCTTATCAGGCGCGCCAGCGCGGACTGCAGTTCGACCAGGCGGTGAACATCCAGTACACCTCCGGCACCACCGGCGCCCCCAAAGGGGCCACGCTCAGCCATTACAACATCCTGAACAACGGCTTCATGGTCGGGGAAAGCCTGGGCTTGACCCCTGCCGACCGTATGGTGATCCCGGTGCCGCTGTACCACTGCTTCGGCATGGTCATGGCCAACCTCGGTTGCATCACCCATGGCAGCACGATGATCTACCCCAGCGACGCCTTCGATGCCGAGCTCACCTTGCGTGCGGTGGCCGAGGAGCGCGCCAGCATCCTCTATGGCGTGCCGACCATGTTCATCGCCATGCTCGACCACCCGTCGCGCCAGCAGCTGGACCTTTCGACCCTGCGCAGCGGCATCATGGCTGGGGCCACCTGCCCGATCGAGGTCATGCGCCGGGTCATCGAGCAGCTGCACATGGCCCAGGTGCAAATTGCCTATGGCATGACCGAAACCAGCCCGGTGTCTCTGCAGACCGGCCCCGATGATGACTTGGAATTGCGCGTGACCACGGTTGGCCGCACCCAGCCTCACCTGGAAACCAAACTGGTGGATGCCGATGGCTGCACCGTGCCCAGGGGTGAAATCGGCGAATTGTGCACACGGGGTTACAGCGTGATGCTGGGTTACTGGGGCAACCCGCAGGCCACGGCCGATGCCATAGATCCTGAAGGGTGGATGCACTCGGGCGACCTGGCAGTCATGGACCAAGACGGCCATGTGCGCATCGTCGGGCGCAACAAGGACATGATCATTCGCGGTGGCGAAAATATTTATCCGCGCGAGCTTGAGGAGTTCCTCTATACCCACCCCGCAGTGGCAGACGCCCAGGTGATCGGCATCCCGTGCGATAGGTATGGCGAAGAAGTGGTGGCCTGGATCAAGTTGCATCCCGGCCATAGCCCAACGGCTGAACAACTGCAGGGCTGGTGCAAGTCACGCATCGCCCACTACAAGGTGCCGCGGCACTTTTGCTTCGTCGACGAGTTTCCAATGACGGTGACCGGCAAGGTGCAGAAGTTCAGGATGCGCGAAATCAGCGCGGCCACGCTTTCAGCCGAAAAGGCGCAGTGATGGAGCATGGGTGCTGGCCGCGCCCGTGATAGGGCGGGCAGCACCATTGCACGTGCAGCGCTTTCCCTCGTCTATCCTTTAAGCCTTCACCGGTGGCTCCTGGCTCGGCGGGTCGCCGACAGTCGGCGGTTCGGTCGGCTTGACCGGCGTCTCGTCCGGGGCCTCTTCCGGCACGGGCGGCGGCAGGCTCGGGTCGTCGATATTGGGGTCGGGTGTCTCTGGTGGAATGGGAATGTTCATGGCCTGACCTCGCAGGGTGATTGAGAGGGTGGTGCAGGCTTTGATGTGTGGCTGCGCCGTTTTGCTCAATTTTTTTGAACCCCCTGCGTGGACGATGGCTCTGAACCCTTACCGCCAATGCCAACAGGGAGCCAGGACCGATGTCGCGCAACGAGCCCTTCGCAAGCGTACCGATGGCGAACGATCACCCCGACCAGGCCATCAGCCTGTCCCAGGCGCTGCTGGCGCCGCGCATCGTGATCGAGGATACCCAGCCCGCACTCGACGGTGGCGCGTTTGCCACCAAGGCCATCAGCGGCCAGCCGGTGGCGGTCAGCAGCAAGGTGTACAGCGACGGCCACGATCGCCTGGCCGTGATGCTCAACTGGCGGCAGGCCAATAGTCGGCGATGGCACTGCGTGCCGATGCATTCGCCAGGCAACGACCTCTGGTTGGCCGAGTTCACACCCACTGACCTGGGCCCGCACCTTTTCAGCATCGAGGCCTGGATCGACCCGTTCGCCACCTATTGCCACGACCTTGAGAAGAAGTTCCACGCGGGCGTCGAGGTCAAGCTGGAGCTGGAAGAAGGTCGCTTGCTGCTTGGCAAAGGCGCAGAGCGCAGTGAGGGCGAGTTGCGTGAGCAGATCGAGGCGCTGCAGGCGCAACTGCCCACGCTGGCACAGGCCGACCAGGTGGCGCTGCTGCTGGGGGAGCAGGCGTCGCGCCTGATGAGCGAGGCCGAGCACCGCAGCTACCTCACCGGCAGCCGTGAGTTCCCGGTGGATGTCGACCGCCCGGCTGCGCAGTTCGCCAGCTGGTACGAGTTGTTCCCCCGCTCGATCACCGACAGTCCCGAGCGCCACGGCACCTTCAACGATGTGCACGAGCGTTTGCCGATGATTCGCGACATGGGCTTTGACGTGCTGTATTTCCCGCCCATCCATCCGATCGGCAAGCAGCACCGCAAGGGCCGCAATAACGCCTTGAAGGCTGAGCCCAACGACCCGGGCAGCCCCTACGCCATCGGCAGCCCCGAAGGCGGGCACGATGCCATTCACCCGCAGCTGGGCACCCGAGAGGACTTCCGCCGCCTGGTGGCCGCCGCCGCCGAGCACGGGCTGGAGATCGCCCTGGACTTCGCCATCCAGTGCTCTCAGGACCACCCGTGGCTCAAGGAACATCCCGGCTGGTTCAGCTGGCGCCCCGACGGCACCATCCGTTATGCCGAGAACCCACCGAAGAAGTACCAGGACATCGTCAACGTGGACTTCTACGCCGCTGACGCCGTGCCGTCGCTGTGGCTTGCCCTGCGTGATGTGGTGGTGGGCTGGGTGGAGGAGGGGGTGAGAACCTTCCGCGTCGACAACCCGCACACCAAACCGCTGCCATTCTGGCAATGGTTGATCGCCAATGTGCGCAGCCAGTATCCGGACGTGATCTTCCTCGCCGAGGCGTTCACCAAGCCTGCGATGATGGCGCGCCTGGGCAAGGTCGGTTACGCCCAGAGTTACACCTATTTCACCTGGCGCAACACCAAGCAGGAGCTGCGCGAGTATTTCGAGCAGCTCAATCAGCCGCCCTGGAGCCTGTGCTACCGGCCCAACTTCTTCGTCAACACGCCGGACATCAACCCGTTCTTCCTGCACACCAGCGGGCGTGCCGGCTTTTTGATCCGCGCCGCCCTGGCGACCATGGGCTCGGGGCTCTGGGGCATGTACTCGGGCTTCGAGTTGTGCGAAGGCACCCCTCTGCCGGGCAAGGAAGAATACCTGGACTCTGAGAAGTACGAGATCCGCCCCCGCGACTTCACCCAGCCCGGCAACATCATTGCCGAAATTGCTCAACTCAATCGCATCCGCCGGCAGAACCGTGCCCTGCAGACGCACCTGGGTGTGGCGTTCTTCAACTGTTGGAACGACAACATCCTGTACTTCGCCAAGCGCACGCCGGAGCGCGACAACTACATCCTGATAGCGGTCAGCCTTGACCCGCACAACGCCCAGGAGGCCAGCTTCGAATTGCCGCTGTGGGAACTGGGGCTGGACGATGACGCCGACACCCTGGGCGAAGACCTGATGAACGGCCACCGCTGGACCTGGCATGGCAAGACCCAATGGATGCGTATCGAGCCATGGCATCAGCCATTCGGTATCTGGCGCATCGAGAAGGCCCGCTAAGCCGCTTGGTCGGCGCTGAACCTGCAATTGAAAGGAGTCGCACATGGCCAAGCGTTCCCGCCCGGCAGCCTTCCTCGACGACCCGTTGTGGTACAAGGACGCCGTGATCTACCAGTTGCATATCAAGTCGTTCTTCGATGCCAACAACGACGGCATCGGTGACTTCGCCGGCCTGATCAGCAAGCTCGATTACATCGCCGAGCTGGGCGTCAATACGCTCTGGTTGTTGCCGTTCTACCCCTCGCCACGGCGCGACGACGGGTACGACATCGCTGAATACAAAGCTGTGCATCCCGACTACGGCAGCATGGCCGATGCCAGGCGGTTCATCGCCGAGGCGCACAAGCGCGGGCTACGGGTGATTACCGAGCTGGTCATCAATCACACCAGCGACCAGCACCCGTGGTTCCAGCGCGCACGCCATGCCAAGCGTGGCAGCAAGGCCCGCGACTTCTACGTGTGGTCGGACGACGACCAGAAATACGACGGTACGCGGATCATCTTCCTCGACACCGAGAAGTCCAACTGGACGTGGGACCCTGTGGCCGGCCAGTACTTCTGGCACCGCTTCTACTCGCACCAGCCGGACCTGAATTTCGACAACCCGCAGGTGCTCAAGGCGGTGATCGGGGTGATGCGCTTCTGGCTCGACCTGGGTGTGGACGGGCTGCGCCTGGACGCAATTCCCTACCTCATCGAGCGCGATGGCACCAACAACGAGAACCTGCCCGAGACCCACAAGGTGCTCAAGGCGATTCGTGCCGAAATCGATGCCAATTACCCCGACCGCATGCTGCTTGCCGAGGCCAACCAGTGGCCCGAGGACACGCGCCCGTACTTTGGCGAAGGTGACGGCGACGAGTGCCACATGGCGTTTCACTTCCCACTGATGCCGCGCATGTACATGGCCCTGGCCATGGAAGACCGCTTCCCAATCACCGACATCCTGCGCCAGACGCCAGAGATCCCGGCCGATTGCCAATGGGCGATCTTCCTGCGCAACCACGATGAGCTGACCCTGGAGATGGTCACCGATCGTGAGCGCGACTACCTGTGGAACTACTACGCGCAAGACCGCCGCGCGCGCATCAACCTGGGTATCCGCCGTCGCCTGGCGCCGTTGCTGCAACGTGACCGCCGGCGCATCGAACTGCTCACCAGCCTGCTGCTGTCGATGCCCGGCACACCGACCCTGTACTACGGCGACGAACTGGGCATGGGTGACAACATCTACCTGGGCGACCGCGACGGTGTGCGTACCCCCATGCAGTGGTCGCCGGACCGCAATGGCGGTTTCTCCAAGGCCGACCCGCAGCGCCTGGTACTGCCGCCGATCATGGACCCGCTGTACGGCTACCAGACGGTCAACGTCGAGGCACAGTCCCACGACCCGCATTCGCTGCTCAACTGGAACCGCCGCCTGCTGGCGGTGCGCAACCAGCAGAAAGCCTTCGGCCGCGGCACCTTGCGCACGCTCACCCCGAGCAACCGCCGCATTCTGGCTTACATCCGCGAGTACACCGATGCCGAGGGCAACAGCGAAGTCATTCTGTGTGTTGCCAATGTGTCGCGTGCGGCCCAGGCCGCAGAACTTGAATTGTCCCAGTACGCCGACAAGGTGCCTGTAGAGATGCTCGGCGGCAGCGCCTTCCCGCCGATCGGCCAGCTGCCGTTCCTGCTGACGTTGCCTCCTTATGCTTTCTACTGGTTCTTGCTGGCATCGCACGACCGCATGCCCAGCTGGCATGTGCAAGCTACCGAGGGGTTGCCAGAATTGACTACGCTAGTGCTGCGCAAACGTATGGAAGAGCTGCTCGAAGCGCCTTCGAGCGACACATTGCAAGACGCGATCCTGCCGCAATACCTGCCCAAACGGCGTTGGTTTGCCGGCAAGGAAGGGCCTGTCGATCAGGTGCGCCTGTGTTACGGCGTGCGTTTGGGCACCGCCACCACGCCGGTGCTGCTGAGCGAAATCGAAGTGTTGGGCGATGGCCAGCGTAACCGTTACCAGTTGCCGTTCGGGCTGCTGCCTGAAGACCAGATCAACAGCGCGTTGCCCCAGCAACTGGCGCTGTCGCGGGTACGCCGTGGCCGTCAGGTGGGCCTGATCACCGATGCCTTCGTGCTCGAGCCCTTCATCCGTGCGGTGCTGCGCGCCTGCCAGGACGGCCTGCGCCTGCCCTGTGGCAATGGCCAGGGCGAGTTGCGTTTCCACTGTACCGAAGCGTTGGCCGGCCTGGGCCTCGATGAAGACAGCGCGGTGCGCTACCTGAGCGCCGAGCAGTCCAACAGCTCTGTGGTGGTGGGCGACCGGGTGGTGCTCAAGCTGATCCGCCGGGTCAATCCGGGGGTTCACCCGGAGCTGGAAATGAGCGCTTACCTCACCACCGCCGGGTTCACCAACATCTCGCCGCTGCTGGCCTGGGTCAGCCGCGTGGACGAGCGCCAGGCACCGCACCTGCTGATGATCGCCCAGGGTTACCTGAGCAACCAGGGCGACGCCTGGGCCTGGACCCAGAACACCCTGGAGCGGGCCATCCGCGACGAGATGGAACCGTCCAGTAAAGAGGGCGACGCGCATACCGACGCACTGGCCGAGCTCAACGGTTTTGCTGCCTTGCTTGGCCAGCGCCTGGGCGAGATGCACCTGCTGCTGGCCGCCCCGAGCGATGACCCCGCCTTCCGGCCGCGCAGCAGCGATGGCGAAGACAGCGAGCGCTGGGCCCAACAGATCAGCCGCGAGCTGTGCCATGCCCTGGACTTGCTGGCTCAGCACCGCGACAGCCTGGACGGCGATAGCCAGGCGTTGGTCGACGACCTGCAACAGCGCCGTGAAGGCCTTGCCCAGCACATCGCTACCTTGGCAAGGCAGGCCGAAGGCGGCCTGCTGATGCGTGTTCACGGTGACCTGCACCTGGGCCAGATACTGGTGGTGCAAGGGGATGCCTACCTCATCGATTTCGAAGGTGAGCCGTCGCGCCCGTTGGACGAGCGCCGGGCCAAACACAGCCCTTACAAGGATGTCAGCGGCGTTTTGCGATCCTTCGACTATGCTGCTGCGATGATCCTGCGCAGCGCCTCGGCGGTAGACGTGTCCGAGGCAGCACGGCAGGCTCGTCAGCGGGTCGCCCGGCAGTACCTGCACCAGTCGCGCCATGCCTTCGTCGAAGCCTACGGCCTGGCCACCGCCGCCATGCCTCACGCCTGGCAGCACGCCGAGGGCGAGCGCGCCGCACTGGAACTGTTCTGCCTGGAAAAGGCCGCCTACGAGATTACTTATGAAGCCGAGAACCGGCCAAGTTGGCTGGCCGTGCCTTTGCATGGCTTGCATGGATTGATCAGTACCTGGGGAGAGTCATAGATGAATGCAACCACGCGTGATAACGGTGGCCTTCGGCAGCGGGAGCTCGATGCCCTTGCCCGCGCCGAGCACGCCGATCCTTTTGCAGTACTTGGCCCCCATGGCGATGGCGCGGGCGGGCTGTGGGTCCGCGCCTATCTGCCAACTGCGCTGAGCGCCCGGGTGTTGAGCCGTGATGATGGGCGGGTGCTGGGCGAAATGCAGCAGGGCAGCCTGCCTGGGCTGTTCACCGCGCACCTGGATGATGCACAGCCCTACCTGCTGCAGATCGGCTGGGCCGGTGGCGAGCAGGTGACCGAAGACCCGTACAGCTTTGGCCCGCAGCTGGGAGACATGGACCTGCACCTGTTCGCCGAGGGCAACCACCGCGACCTGTCGGGGCGCTTTGGCGCCCAGCCGACGCAGGTCGACGGCGTCGCTGGCGTGTGCTTTTCGGTCTGGGCGCCCAACGCCCGGCGCGTGTCGGTGGTGGGCGATTTCAACAATTGGGACGGCCGTCGCCACCCGATGCGCCTGCGGCACGGCGCCGGGGTGTGGGAGCTGTTCGTGCCGCGCCTGGGCGTCGGCGAAACCTACAAATTCGAGGTGCTGGGCAAGGAGGGCGTGCTGCCGCTGAAGGCCGACCCGCTTGCCCGCGCCACTGAGCTGCCGCCCAGCACTGCCTCGAAGGTGGCCGGCGAACTCAGCCATGACTGGCAAGACCACGAGTGGATGGAGCACCGCGCCCAGCGCCATGCCTACAGTGCCCCGCTGTCGATCTACGAACTGCACCCAGGCTCCTGGCAGTGCGAGCTCGACGACCTGGGTGAGGTGTCGCGCTTCTACAATTGGCGCGAACTGGCCGAGCGCCTTGTGCCCTACGTGCAGAAGCTCAACTTCACCCACATCGAGCTGCTGCCCATCATGGAGCACCCGTTCGGTGGCTCCTGGGGCTACCAGCCCTTGTCGATGTTCGCACCGACTTCGCGCTACGGCACGCCAGAAGATTTTGCGGCATTCATCGACGCCTGCCACCAAGGTGGCATCGGTGTGATCCTCGACTGGGTGCCGGCGCATTTCCCCACGGACGAGCATGGCCTGGCGCGCTTCGACGGCACGGCCCTTTATGAGTACGACAACCCTCTGGAGGGCTTCCACCAGGACTGGAACACCTTGATCTACAACCTGGGCCGCAATGAAGTGCGCGGTTTCATGCTGGCTTCGGCACTGCACTGGCTCAAGCACTTCCACATCGATGGCCTGCGGGTCGATGCGGTGGCCTCGATGCTGTACCGCGACTATTCGCGCAAGGCCGGCGAGTGGGTGCCCAACCGCCATGGTGGGCGCGAGAACCTGGAGGCCATCGATTTCATCCGCCACCTCAACGGTGTAGCCGCCCATGAGGCCCCGGGCGCGCTGATCATCGCCGAGGAGTCCACCGCCTGGCCGGGTGTCAGCCAGCCCACCCAGCAAGGTGGCCTGGGCTTCGCCTACAAGTGGAACATGGGCTGGATGCATGACACCTTGCACTACATCCAGAACGACCCGGTGCACCGCAGCTATCACCACAATGAGATGAGCTTCGGCCTGATCTACGCCTATTCCGAGCATTTCATCCTGCCGATCTCCCACGACGAAGTGGTGCACGGCAAGCATTCGCTGATCGACAAGATGCCCGGCGATCGTTGGCAGAAGTTCGCCAACCTGCGCGCCTACCTGGCCTTCATGTGGACTCACCCGGGCAAGAAGCTGTTGTTCATGGGCTGTGAGTTCGGCCAATGGCGCGAATGGAACCATGATCACCAGTTGGACTGGTACCTGCTGCAATACCCAGAGCACCAGGGCGTGCAACGCCTGGTGGGTGACCTGAACCGGCTGTACCGTGAGTTGCCGGCATTGCACGAGCAGGATTGCCAGCCGCAGGGGTTCCAGTGGCTCATCGGTGATGATGCGCAAAACTGCGTGTATGCCTGGCTGCGCTGGAGCAGCAATGGCGAGCCGCTGCTGGTGGTGGCCAACTTCACCCCGGTACCGCGCGAGGGGTATCGGATTGGGGTGCCGTTCGGGGAGCGTTGGCAGGAGCTGCTCAACAGCGATGCCGAGTTGTATGCCGGGTCGAATGTGGGCAACTTGGGCGCGGTGGAGAGTGACGAGGTCGCCAGCCACGGGCAACCGCTGTCGCTGGCACTGAACCTGCCGCCGCTGGGGGTACTGGTGCTCAAGCCTGTTTGATAGCGGGCTAGAGTCGGCCTTTTCGCGGGCTTGCCCCGCGAAAAGGCCACACTGATCACCAGCGCATCCTGACCCCCAGGCTGCCGATCAAACCATTCAGATCATTGTCATCCACATCACTGCTGTAATCGGCACTGACGAACAGCGCCATGGAAGGCGTCACGCGCGCCACCAGGCCCAACCCCAGTTCCACGGTCGTCGAATAGCGCGAGCCGGATATCTTGTCGACCTGGTCCAGCTTGACCTCGTCGGCATTGCTGAAGTCATACCAGACGTTGGTGCGCACATAGGGCTCGACCGGCATGCCCCGCACTTCGTAGCGCCCGGACAACTTGGCACCGACGCGGCCACTCCAGGTGGGTTGGCTATCGAACGCCTGCAGCGTCTCTTCCTGCACCTGATTGCCCGGGAAGAACTGCTGATTGATCAACTGTGCCTGTGGCTCGATCACCCAACTGCCACTGAGGCGGATCGGGTAACCACCCTCCACGGAAAAGGTCATCGCATGGCCGCTGTCGTTTACCCGCTGCCCAGTCTCGCCCCGGCCCAGCACATCGATGCGCGAGCCCATGGCGACAGCGTCCACGTGCCAGCCCTGGTCATGGGTCATGCTCCAGTACACCCCCAGGCTTTCGCCGCTGAGGTTGACGGCGTTGCGCTGCTTGTCACCGAGCAGTACCCGGCTGCCCTTCATGCTGCTTTGCAGGTTGTTGTGCCCCACGAATATCCCCGCGCGGTGCACGTTGCCGCCGCTGGTTTCACGCACGAACAGGTCCGGGCCAATGGTCAGTTGCTGGCTGGGTGCTTCCAGCTGTTCCGGGGCCTGGGCGCCCGGGCGGGCAGTGCCCGGGAAGAACTGCGCCCATTGGCTGGCAATCAGGTTGGGCGCCAGCGGGCCATGGCGTTCAGCCATCTTGTTGCTGAAGGCCGACAGCGTGCCCAGGCTCAGGCCGCTGGCGCTGACCGGGTCCAGCGAGAGTTGCGCCATTGCTGGCTGCTGCAGAAACAGAGGTGAACTGGGATCGTCCAGCACTTCGAAGGCGAAAGTTTCCACCGGGGTTGCCAGAAGCATCGACGTGGAAACCGCATAGAAAATACGGTCGAAGCGCAACGGGTTCGAGGTGTATTTCATGGCGGATCTCCTGTGTTTTTTTGTTGTACAGCCCAAGGACCTGGCCTGTTGTCACGAGCTGTACGGCAAAACACAGGGCGACCCAAACCAGTACGCCAGCTTTCTCAAGCACGCACGAAGGCGCGAGCTCACGGCCCGGCGCAATTTTTTTACGACTAGATAATCTTTAGCTAAGGAGAGGTAAGGGGTTGCGTCAAGAAAGTGTTAAAAGGGCGGGAAGGGCGGGTGCGTGGCGTTAACGTCATGATTTCTAGCGAAAACATCACTGGCATAGCGGCGTTCGCTATTTCATCCACCCTGGCTATGCCGAATCATTGCAAACGCCGCTGTTACGCCCGGTCTGGGCAGTGCGTCCAAGGTGGCACAGCCGGCCCTGAGATCCGTTCGGTTCAGGGCCGGTTAGCCAACGCCGGGTCAGTCCTCCTCGCGCTGCAGCACCATCAGCAGCATCGAGCGCCCCTGGACCTGGAACGTGCTCTCGAACGGCAAATGCTGGCCCTTGCGCAAGTCCGGCCGGTCGGTGTCCACCAGGCAGCTCCAGTAGTCACCGTCCGGTACCGTCGGCAGCAAGAAAGGCACCACATCGTGGTGACTGTTGACGATCAGCAGTACCGTGGCCTCCGAACCCGGGCGGGCGATGCCACTGACCTGGGCACGGCCGTCGATCAGCATGCCCAGGCAGCGGCCATGGGGGTCTTCCCACTGCTCCACGGTCATCTCGTTGCTGTCAGGCGCCAGCCAGGTCACGTCCTTGACCCCGATCGCCTCGTTGTAGTCGCCGACCAGAAAACGTGAGCGGCGCAGCACCGGGTAGGCCAGGCGCAGGCGAGTCAGGCGTTTGACGAAAGCCAGCAGGCTTTTGCCTTCTTCGTCCAGGTCCCAGTTGACCCAGCCGATCTCGCTGTCCTGGCAGTAGGCATTGTTGTTGCCGTGCTGGGTGCGGCTGAACTCGTCGCCAGCGACGATCATCGGGGTGCCCTGGGCCAGCAGGAGGGTGGCGAAGAAGTTGCGCATCTGGCGCATGCGCAGGGCATTGATTTCAGGGTCGTCGGTGGGGCCTTCCGCGCCGCAGTTCCACGACAGGTTGTTGTCGGTGCCGTCCTGGTTGTTCTCGTCGTTGTCTTCGTTGTGCTTGCCGTTGTACGACACCAGGTCGCGCAGGGTGAAACCGTCGTGGGCGGTGATGAAGTTGACCGAGGCATAAGGGCGCCGGCCGCGGTTGTTGAACATGTCGCCAGAGGCGGTCATGCGCGAAGCAAAGTCGGCCAGTTGGCCTTCGTCGCCTTTCCAGAAGGCGCGCACGGTGTCACGGAAGCGGTCGTTCCACTCCGCCCAGCCCGGTGCGAAGTTGCCCACCTGATAGCCCCCTGGGCCACAGTCCCATGGCTCGGCGATCAGCTTGACCTGGCTGAGCATCGGGTCCTGGCGGCAGGCGACGAGGAAGCCGTGGCGTTCGCTGTAGCCGTCGTGGTAGCGGCCCAGGATGGTGGCCAGGTCAAAGCGGAAACCGTCCACGTGCATCTCGCCAGCCCAGTAGCGCAGCGAGTCGGTCACCAGTTGCAGCACGCAGGGGTGGCTGAGGTCCAGGGTGTTGCCGGTGCCCGAATCGTTGATGTAGTAGCGTTTGTCATCGGGCATCAGCCGGTAGTACGAGGCGTTGTCGATGCCGCGCATGGACAGGGTCGGGCCGCGCTCGTTGCCCTCGGCGGTGTGGTTGTAGACCACATCGAGGATCACTTCGAGGCCGGCGTCGTGCAGGTGCGCGACCATTTCCTTGAACTCGGCGATCTTGCCACTGGCCAGGTAGCGCGGGTGCGGTGCGAAGAAGGCGATGCTGTTGTAGCCCCAGTAGTTGTTCAG
Organism: Pseudomonas sp. NPDC089758; assembly: GCF_044748705.1. Taxonomy (NCBI): domain Bacteria; kingdom Pseudomonadati; phylum Pseudomonadota; class Gammaproteobacteria; order Pseudomonadales; family Pseudomonadaceae; genus Pseudomonas; species Pseudomonas sp. NPDC089758. The sequence continues at coordinate 555,677 of NZ_JBIVGN010000001.1, read as the reverse complement.
GCCTTTGTCCAGCAGATGCTGGTCATTGACGAAGGCGTGGATCGGCAACAGCTCGATGCTTGAAACGCCTAGGTCCTTGATGTGCTTGAGCAACTCGTCATTGGCAAGGCCGGCGAAGGTGCCGCGCAGTTTTTCCGGCACGGCGGGGTGGCGCATGCTGATACCGCGGGCATGCGCTTCGTAGATGATGGTGCGCTCCCAGGGAATTTGTACGCGCTCATCGCGGCCCCAAGTGAAGGCCGGGTCGATGACTTTGCATTTGGGCACGAAGGGCGCGCTGTCGCGCTCGTCGAACGACAGGTCACCGTCGGGGTGGCCGATGGTGTAGCCGAACAGCGCCTCGGACCATTTCAGGCTGCCGACCAGTTGCTTGGCGTACGGGTCGATCAGCAGTTTATTGGGGTTGAAACGGTGGCCGTTCTCCGGCTCGTAGGGGCCATAGACTCGGTAGCCGTACACCAGCCCAGGGTGGGCGTCAGGCAGATAGCCGTGGTAGATCTCATCGGTGTACTCCGGCAGCTCGATGCGCTCGAGCTCCTGCTCCCCCGTGGAATCGAACAGGCACAGCTCGACCTTGGTGGCGTTGGCTGAGAACAGGGCGAAGTTGACGCCCAGCCCATCCCAGGTGGCGCCGAGCGGGAACGGCATGCCTTCGCGCAGGCGGGACGGTGCTATGGAACGGGTTTTCTTGGGAATGCGGGGGCTCATGGCAGTTCTCGGATAGCCGTAGGGAGGGGGCGGATGGTGCTTGAGGTGCGGCCCTTTCGCCGGCAAGCCGGCGCCCACAGCAACCCCAGGGTGTTGGAGAACGCTGTGGGAGCCGGCTTGCCGGCGATAGGGCCGGGGCTGGCTCAGCCAGCAGCCGGCTTCTTCGCTGTCTTGGGCTTTTTCGCAGCGGCCGGTTTCACCCCGGGCAGCGCCGCTGCCTTGGGTTCGGCGGGCGCTTTGGGCTGCGCTGCAACCTTGGGCTTGGCGGCAGCCTTCTTGCGCGGCGCAGCCTTGGGCGCCAACGCCTCGGCTTCGGCCAATTTGCGGGCCATGTCCCAGTGGCGTTGTTCCTCGCCTACAGGCTTACCCTCAGACTCCCAGATCTGGTAGGCAAATTCGCGAATACGTTTTTCATCGACACTCATCATGACGCTCCTGATGCTCAAGATTGTTGTATCAACACATTGACCGGAAATTCCGATAGTACGGCGCTCAACATCAGCTCCTTTGAAGGGCTGACCACCGCGCTAGGGAAAAGTCCCATCGAGTTGGCAGGCGACAAGGCAAACGGCAATATCACCCGGGTGTCGTCCCAGTTCTGTGCCGGGATCAACGGTGTTGAAGCGCCGCCCAACAGGCCGCTGGCCAAGCGCGGGGCAATGACGATGGCGCCGTGGTCCTCACCCAGCCGGGCGAAGGCCAGCACCTTGTCGGCATGGCGCCCCTGCACGGTCAGCGGCAGGTAGGCACCACGACGGAACAGTTCGGCGTGGGCCTGCCGACAATCCAGCAGCCGTGCCAGCAGCGCCTGCTTGATGCGGCCGTCGCGCCAGTGCGCCAGCAGCTCGGTCACCGGCAGGGCGTCATCAAGCGTGCAGCGCCTTTTAGCGTAGTCCACCGGGCGGCGGTTGTCGGGGTCTACCAGGCTGAAATCCCAGTACTCATTGCCCTGATAAAGGTCCGGCACGCCGGGCACGGTGCTGCGCAGCAGCGCCTGGACCAGGCCATTCAGAGCGCCGGGGGTGGCGATCAAGTGTGCGGCGTCGGCCAGTGACTGGCGCAATTGCTGGTTCTCGCGGCCGAGCAGCAGGCCATCGACGTAGGCCGCGCAGGCGCCCTCGTACGCCTCGTTAGGGGCGTTCCAGCTGCTGCGCAGCTTGGCTTCGCGCAGCGCCTTCTGCTGCCATTGGCGGATGCGCCCGGCATAGTGCTGCAGGGCGTTATCGTCGTGCAGGTCAAGGTCCAGGGGCCAACTGCCCAGCAGCGTCTGCAGCAGCAGTAGCTCGTCGCCCGGGCTTGGCGCAATGCCGTCTTCAAACTGTTCACGCAGCGGTGCAGCCAGCTCGCGCCAATGCTCCACGCGGCTGGCGAACCAAGGGCCGCGCTCACTGAGCACCGCCAGCCGCGCGCGGGTGTCTTCGCCGCGTTTGTGGTCATGGGTGGCGGTGGCCAGCAGGTTGTCGGGGAAGTCGCGCAGGCGGCGCTGGGCCTCGTTGTGAAAGTGTTCGGGGCCGGCACTGAAACGCTCGGCCTCGAAGCCTACGTCGTTGCGCGACAGCAGACGCGCCGAGCGATAGAAGGTGGTGTCTTCCACGGCCTTGGCGGCGCTGGGCGCGGTGAGCTGCTGAAAGCGCACGCAGGCATGGCGCAGGTGTTTGCGCGGTCGGCCAGGAGGCAGCCTGCGCCATCCCTGGCCGCCAAGCCACTGCTCAAGCTGCTCGAGCAATGGCCAGTCCGCTTCACTGAGGTCCTGGCGGGCATTGGCCAGGGCCTGCTGGAAGAATTTCTCGTCTTCGGCCGGGCGGCCGCAGGCGTTGAAGTACGTGCGGTACACCGGGTAGTGGGCGACCAGAGCTTGCAAGGCGCGGCGTATCGCCCCAAGGGTCAGGTCGCGGGTCATCAGGTCATTGCGCGCAACTTGCAGCAGCGCCTGGGCCACCGACTCACAGTCGCCGGCCAGGCTGGCATTGAGCACCAGATGCCGAGCCTGGCGTACTTCCTCCTCGAAGTCCGGGCGCTCGCTGACAGTGGCCCACAGTTCGGTCAACGGGGCTTCGCCTGCGGGGTCGTGCTGCAGCAGCGAGACCTGGTTCATGAACTCGTAGCCGGTAGTGCCGTCGGTGAGCCAATCACGGTGCAGGTGTTCTTCGCTGCCAAGGATCTTCTCGACGTAGATCGGGAAATGCTCGAGCGCTGCATCGAGGGGGCGCTTGGCCAGCAGACCGTCGACCCGCCGGCGCAGCTTGCGGCAATAGCCGCGAGGGTCGGCCAGGCCGTCGATATGATCGATACGCAGGCCGTCGACCAGGCCGCGCTCGATCAGCTCGAACAGCTTGGCATGGGTCGCCTCGAACACCACCGAGCGCTCTACGCGCAAACCGCCCAGCTCGTTGATGTCGAAGAACCGTCGCCAGTTGATGTCGTCGGCGGCAGTGCGCCAGCTGGCCAGCCGGTAGGTTTGCCGTTCAAGGAGCAGGTGCAGGCGCTGCAGGCCGCTCTCGGTGCGGCTGTCGAAGGCCTGCAGTGCAGACTGCAGGTCAGCGCCCTCGCGCACCAGGCGGGCCAGTTCGGCCTGCACCGGCAACGCGGCTGCCAGCGGGTCGGCGGCATCGTTCAGTGCGGTGAAGTGTTCGGCCAGCCGCTGCAGGGCAGGCTCGGGGCTCAGCGAAAGAATCCAGCCATAGTCGACCGGGCAGATCGGGAAGCGGTGCTCGTAATGGGCCACCTGCAGCACGCCAGTGTGCGCGTCGAATTCCAGGGGAATTTCGCCATTTTTCAGCGCGGCGCCATAGTCGCAGCCCAAAAAGGGCAACAACAGCTGGCCGGCCAGCAGTGGGTCGCTGGAGTGCCACTGGATATCGAAGAACTCGGCGTAGGGGCTACGCCGGCCCCACGCCAGCAGGCTCTGCCACCACGGGTTGTCCGCGCCGCCGACGGCCATGTGATTGGACACGGTATCCAGGATCAGCCCCATGCCGTGCTGGCGCAAGGCGGCCACCAGCCGCTGCAGCGCAGCCTCGCCGCCGAGCTCTGGGTTGACTTGGGTCGGGTCGACCACATCGTACCCGTGGCGTGAACCGGCGCGGGCCTTGAGGATGGGCGAGGCGTACAGGTGGGTGATGCCCAATTGGGCAAAGTAGGGCACCAGCGGCAGTGCGTGGTCGAGGGTGAAATCGCTGTGAAACTGCAGGCGCAGGGTGGCGGACAACGGCTTCATTGATCACGCTCCCAGGCTTGCTCGCGGGCCTGGGCCAACAGCTCCAGGCGGCGTGCGGCATCTTCGTCGTCGAGCAGTTCGCGCACCGGCAGCGCGAATCGCCGGCGCCAGTTGGGGTGGCCGTCAGTCGTGCCGGGCAAGTTGGGTTGCTCTTCACTGCCGAGCAGGTCTTCGAGCGGGATCAGCACCAGCGGTGCGCGGGTGTGACCAACGTAACGGATGGCAGCATCGATCAAGTGGTCGTTATCCTTTAGTGGGCCGTAATTGGCTTCAAGCGTGCGGCGCAGGCCGTCACGCTCTTTCTGTCGCGCCTGACGCCAGTGCAGCTCGGTGGCGTCATCGATCAGTTGCAGGCGCTGGCTCCAGTCGATGTCGCGGTTTTGCAGCCAGCCGGCCAGCGGCGCCAGGTCATGGGTGCCGGTGGTGGCCAGGGCTTTGTCTGGCCAGTCGAGGATCGGCGTGAAGTGGCCCGGCTGGGCCTGCTCGAAAGGCAGCACGCGCATGCCCAGCACGGCCTTGTCCGCCAGCTGTTCGCGCAGGCCTTCAGGTACCGTGCCCAGGTCTTCACCCAGGACGATTGCCTGGTGCCGCACCGACTCAAGGGCCAGCAGACGCAGCAGGTCTTCCAGCGGATAATGCAGGTAGGCCCCTTCGTTGGGCTTGCAGCCACGAGGGATCAGCCACAGGCGGCGCAGACCCATCACATGGTCGATGCGCAAGCCGCCGGCGTGGGCCAGGTTGGCCCGCAGCATTTCGATGAAGGCGCGGTAGCCATTGCGTTTGAGGCCTTCGGGCGAGAAGGCGCAGATGCCCCAGTCCTGGCCGCTGCGGTTGAGGATGTCCGGAGGAGCACCCACATTCAGGTCGGCCAGCAGCTCGTCCTGGCGGCTCCAGGCCTGGCTGCCGGCACCGTCGGCGCCCACCGCCAGGTCGGCGATCAGGCCGACCGCCATGCCGTTGCTTCGGGCGGCCTCCTGGGCACGCTGCAGGCTGCGCTCGGTCAGCCACTGGCAGAAGGCATGGAACTCGACCTTGGCTGGATAGGCGCTGGCGAAGGCCTCCACTTCCGGGTGATAGGGGTCGTGCCAGGCGCTCGGCCAGTTGCGCCAATCGGCGCCCAGGCCGTCGTCCACGGCTCGTGCCTGCAGCACTTCGAAGCGGCAGTGGTGCTCCAGCGCCTGGCCAGCGGCCTCGCGGAAGCTCTCGAAGTCCTTGCGCAGAGGGTGCTCGGCCTGGCTGAAATTCTGGTACAGGGCGTCGAGCAGGCGCAGTCGGGCGCCGGCAGCGCGTGGCCAGTCGACCAGCGGGCTCTGCTCGAGGTCTTCCAGGGTTTGCTCCAGGCCGCAGGCCTCCACTGCCATGCGCACGGCACGTTCACCGAGCACGGCAGCAGGGCTGGCATACAGGGGGTTGAGCAGCAGGCGGCTGGAGGGGGAGTAGGGGCTGTAGTGCTGCTGGTCGTGCGCTGACAGGGCGTGGATCGGGCTGATGGCGAGGGCGTCGGCACCCCGTTCCGCGGCGCTGCGCGCCAGTTGCTCCAAGGCCAGGCAGTCGCCGTAGCCGCCATCACCTGGGCGGCGCAGGCTGTAGAGCTGCGCTGCAATGCCCCAGCAGCGCGGTGGCGGTTGGTCGACAGCGTCCTCCAGGCTGTGACAACGCAGCGGTGCCACAGCCACTGTGAACGTGCGGCCATCGATGTCCACTTGGTGATAGCCCAAGGGCAGTTCGCCAGGCAGTTGTGCCTGGCTGTCGAGGGTAAGCGCGAGCTGGCTGTGGTCTTCCAGGGTGCAGCGGGCGGCGCTGCCTGCGCTGAAGTAACGTGCCAATTCCAGTGGCCGGCCCAGGTCGGCGGTCAACAGCGGCGGTAAGTGTTCGCTGTCTTGGGCGACGTCCACGGCGTGCAGGCTGTCCTGGATGGCGCTTTCGTCACTGGCGGGGTGGCCAAGCGCCTCGAGGACCTTGCGCAGCACGTCGTCGCTAACCTGTTGTGGCCTGTCGTTGGCGTCGATCCAGTCGCGGGCCAGCCCTACGCGGGCGGCCAGGCGGTGTAATGCAGTGTCACTCATGGGCGCTCCTGGCCAGGTGCAAGCAGGCTGACCACGCAGCTGTACGCAGACAGTGCGGTGTCAGGGTGCGTGGTGTCGCTACTGTCGAACAGGCGGTGCTCGGCAGGAGGCAGGTCGACCGGTTGTGGCGTGGAGGCCAGGTTCAGGTCGATGCGCAGGGTGTCGCCATTGCCCAGGCGCCAGCGTGCGGTAAGTGCCTTCTCGCCCAGTACCTCGGCGCCCAGCGCACGGCTGCCAGGCAGGTGCGGTATGACGTGGCGCCGGCGCAGTTCCAGCAGTTGCTGATAAAGGCCGTGCCAGCCGGCGATGACTTCCTGACGCTGCGGCCTTGAGGCCTGGAATGTCTGCTCGGCATTGGGGTCCGGGATGCGCTCGCGTTGCGCGGGGTCGGCAAAGGCGGTGAAGTGGGCGAATTCGCCACGCCGCCCTTCGCGCACGGCATCAGCCAGTTCGTCATGGAAGTCGGTGAAGAACAGAAATGGCCGGCAACTGCCATCTTCGTCACCCATGAACAGCAGCGGGATCATCGGCGCCAGCAGCAGCAGGCCCGTCGCGGCGCGCAGGGCAGGGGCCGGGCACAGGCGGGTCAGGCGTTCGCCCAGGGCGCGGTTGCCGATCTGGTCGTGGTTTTGTAAGAACAGGACGAACGAACTGGGCTCAAGGTGGCCACTGGGTTCGCCGCGGGGTTGGCCATGGCGGTTGGCCTGGCCCTGGAACACGAAGCCTTCGGACAGGCAGCGGGCCAGCTTTTCGATCGGTTGTTGCTGGTAGTCGGCGTAGTACCCTTCGGTTTCACCCGTGAGCAACACATGCAGGGCATTGTGGCCATCGTCGTTCCATTGGGCGTCGAAGCCCTGTTCCAGCAAGAACGCCTGGTTGTGTTCGTTCTCCAGCATCAGCCATACCTGCCGGCCAGGCTCCACCGCCGCGCGTACCCGTTGCGCCAGTTCGATGAGGAAGTCGGGCTGGTCGATGGCATGCACGGCATCCAGGCGCAGGCCGTCGCAGCGGTAGTCGCACAGCCACATCAGGGCGTTCTGGATGAAGAACTCACGCACCTCTGGCCGGCGGAAGTCGATGGCTGCGCCCCAGGGCGTCTGCCGGTCTTCACGGAAGAACGGGCTGGCGTACTGATGCAGGTAGTTGCCGTCCGGGCCGAAGTGGTTATAAACCACATCCACCACCACCATCAGGCCCTGGCCATGGGCGTCATCGACCAGCGCGCACAATTGCTCAGGGCTGCCATAACTGTGCTGCGGCGCGTATGGCAGCACGCCGTCGTAACCCCAGTTGCGCTCGCCAGGGAACTGCCCGAGGGGCATCAGCTCAACGGCAGTGATGCCCAGCTCGGCCAGGCGAGGCAGGTAACGGCTGACACCCGAGAAACCTTCGAGCACCCCCACATGCAATTCCTGAATGACCGCTTCGTGCCAAGGGCGCCCTTGCCAGGGATGCTGCCAGGCATAGGCCTGGGTATCCACCACCTGGCTTGGGCCCTGTACGCCCTCGGGCTGGTAGCGCGAGGCCGGATCGGCCACCTGCAGCTCGCCGTCGATGCGGTAGTGGTAACGGTCACCGGCCTGGCACGGGGCAACCCCCGTAAACCAGCCGTTTGCGTCGGGCAGCAGCTCGATCGGCGGCTGCTGCTCCAGTTCCAAGCTCACGCTGCGCGCATCCGGCGCCCATAGGGCGAAGCGCGCCGACGTGGCGTCCAGCATTTGTGCGCCATGCCTGTGCATCTTCGACTCCCCGCTCAGTAGTGGCTCAGCTGTGCCTGTTTCACCAGGTCCTCGTAGAGGCGGGCGTAGGGTTCGACCGCCTGGCACCAGTTGAACGGTTGAGTCATCGACAGGCAGCGCATGGCGTTGAGCAGGTTCTTCTTGTCGAACACATAGAAGGCGCGGCTTAGCGCTTCGCGGTAACTCTCCACGGTCGACTCATCGAACAGGAAACCGGTCACGCCATTCTCGATGGTGTCAGCCAGCCCTCCGGTGTTGCGCGCCACGGGCAATGAGCCGAAACGCTGCGCATACATCTGGCTCAAGCCGCAGGGCTCGTAGCGTGACGGCATCAACAGGAAGTCGCTGCCGGCGAACATGCGCCGCGCATCGGTTTCGTTGAAGCCGATGCGCACACCGATGCGGCCGGGGTGACGCAGGGCCAGTTCGCGCATGGCCTGCTCTTCTTCAGGCTCGCCACGGCCGATGATTGCAATCTGCCCGCCCTGTTCGACGATGTAGTCGGCCACGCCCAGGGTCAGGTCCAGGCCTTTCTGGAACACCAATCGCGAGACCACGGCGAACAGCGGCCCTTCGCTTGGGTCGAGCTCGAACAGGCGGCGGACTTCCTCGGCATTGCGCGCCTTGCCATCCCAGTCGTTGATGCTGAAGTTGTGCTGCAGGTGCTTGTCGGTGGCCGAGTCCCAGCTTTCGTCGATGCCATTGGGGATGCCGCCGAGAAGGCCTTGTTGAGCCTTGCTGGCAAGGAATCCGTCCAAGCCGCAGCCGAATTCTGGCGTGGTGATCTCGCGGGCGTAGGTGGCACTGACCGTGGTGATATGGCTGGAGTAAGCCAGGCCGGCCTTGAGGAAGGACAGCTTGCCGTAGAACTCCATGCCTTCCTGCTGCATGGCATGGTCGGGGATCGCCAGCTCCGGGCTGCAGGCGCGGCTGTACACGCCCTGGTAAGCCAGGTTGTGGATGGTGAACAGGGTCGGGGTGCTCAGGCCGCGCCAGTGCATGTAGGCCGGGGCCAGCCCTGCAGGCCAGTCATGGGCGTGCACCACTTCGGGCGTCCAGTGGATCTTGCCTTCACCGGCGGCGATCTCGGCCGCGGCAAGGCCAAGGCGGGCGAAGCGGATGTGGTTGTCGGGCCAGTCGCGACCATTGTTGGCACCATAGGGTGTGCCGTCGCGCTGGTACAGCTCGGGGCAGATCAGCACGTAGATGACCAGGCCGTCAGCCATGTCCATACGGCCGATCTTGCACGGCGGCAGAGCAGCATGGCCGCCCAGTTCGCCGACGATATGAATAGGGTTGTCGCTTTCGACCACCTGGGTGTAGCCAGGGATCAGCACACGAACATCGTGCAGATGGGCCAATGCTCGCGGGAGTGCCGCCGAAACGTCGCCCAAACCGCCGGTCTTGATCAGGTCGGCAATTTCGGAGGTGACGAACAGGATCTTGCGTTTGTTAGGGTTGTGCTGGCGCTGAGCGCCGGGTGCCTTGACTGTCGTGGCGAAATCCGGGGTGATCGGTTCGCGGTTTTCCGGTTTGAATGACTCTACGTGAGGTTCGACAGCGGCACTGATCATACTTCTCTCCGTCCCTATGGTGTGGCCGGGTGTTGGCACCCGTTTGCTTTATTTCGTGCTGGTTATCTCTGCTTTGTATCCAGGTACTGCATCCTTGCCCCATGGTCGTGCGCGCGCACGTCGCGATCGGCATTCCGGCCGGAAGGCGTCTGGTCTGGAAGGAGTGAGCGGCTGCAGCGAAGGGGGTCCCATTGCCTTGGCCTGCTTAAAGTTCCTGACCCGCCGCCTTTTGTAAAAGTTCGACTTTTTTGATGTCGCCTCTTCCTTGAGCAAATCGCGGGCCGAAAGCTGAGTGTAGGAGACCGGAAGTAAAAAGGGTGACCCACTGGTCACTTTCGTTATGACGCGAGATAGACGCAAACGTTGGCGAGTGATACTGCCATCGAACGAGGGCGTTCCAAGGTTGGGCGGGGGTGTTTTCGAAGGGCGCCTTTTTGTAGCGCAATACTCTAAGCGCACCATTCTGGTGCGAGAAATGGCCCCTTAGCGAGTGCATCCGTGCATAGCGCTGCCATGATGTCGGCGTGCAGCGGATTTAGTCGCGAGGAGGCCGTTTTGAATGGATCAAGTCGTGGGTGAGTCCCGGCGGGAGACTTGGCTCATTGAGTGGGTAGCACAGAGGAGTGGTGATGGGTAATCAGCCACTCGCCGTCGATGCGCCGGTAATTGAAGGTGAAGCGTGCCGGTACCGCCTTGCCCGTGCTGGCGAAGCGGAAGGTGTAGAGGCCGGCCAGGGTTGCTTCGCCGCAACCGGCGAACACATGGGTTTCATCCAGGGTGCCGACGGGGCGGTCGGCAAGGAAGCTACGGAAGTAGTCCATGTGTGCCTGCCGAGTCAGCCGTGGGCTGGCCGAGAGTGTCGGTAAAAGCAGGGCCCCGTCCATGTAAAGCGCTGCAACCTGGCCCGGATCGCCACTTTGCAGGCGCGCGTTCCATTGCTCGAACAACCCAAGTATCTCGTCATGCCGGGCAACATGACATTCGCCTTGGGCTTTGGCGAATGCCGGCGCGCCGATGAAGCTCAGCGTAGCGAGCGGCAGCCAGATGGGAAAACCGCGCATACAATCAGTCCTCGTGCATAGCAGGCCCCGGAATGGGGCGCTCGAGGCGCATCATGCTTGCTGCACTACCCGGCTGGATGTCAGGTGCGGTCAGGGCCGGTGTTAGGAAGTTTCCGTACTTCGGGCGTGCGGGGTGAGGCGGTGGGAGCGCTTTGGCCCCCACTGGAGGGATAGCCGATCAGAGGCCGATGGCCTTGTCGTCGCCGGAGCGGGCCTGCTCCAATTGCATGTGCAAGCGGGCGACCTGCTGGCGAAGCTGGTCGCGTTCGTCCTTCAACTTACGCAGTTCATCACGGCGCACAGATACATAGAGGGTCTGGGTTGGAGTGGCAGGCATCAAGGTACCCATGTAAACACCTCGCGGTTTTGGCTGGTGACAATAAAAGCGTAGTCGCTTCACGCGGCGGGCATTCTGAATTCTTTCACTGCTCATTGGAACTTTTTTGTTTAACGTTGTCTCGCCGTTCGTCGCTGAACCCTCGGGCGGTGTGCTGGACTAATCTGAAACGCTGGACTGTGTTGTCATTCATTTTTTCAAGGGGAGCATCGGCTCATGCAACTGGGAATCGTCGGGCTGGGCCGCATGGGCGGCAATATTGCAAGGCGGCTGATGCGCGCCGGACACCGTACGGTCGTGCACGACCGTAACCGTGAGGCGGTAACCGGGCTGGAAGGCGAGGGCGCCCAAGGTGCCCACGACCTTGGCGCGCTGGTGCAGAAGCTGAAGGCGCCACGCGCGGTATGGGTGATGCTGCCGGCGGGCGAACCGACCGAGCAGACCATTGCACAACTGGCCGAGCTGCTGGAGCCGGGCGATGCGATCATCGACGGCGGCAACACCTTCTACAAGGACGACATGCGCCGCGCCGCCGAGCTGGCCAAGCGTGGGCTGCATTACCTGGACGTCGGCACCTCCGGCGGTGTCTGGGGCCTGGACCGTGGCTACTGCATGATGATCGGCGGTGAGAAGGACGTGTTCGAGCGCCTGGAGCCTCTGTTCAAGGCGCTGGCACCGGGCGTTGGCGACATTCCGCGCACCCAGGGCCGCGAAGGGGAGCACGGCCGCGCCGAACATGGCTACATCCATGCAGGCCCGCCCGGCGCTGGCCACTATGTGAAAATGGTGCACAACGGCATCGAATACGGGTTGATGCAGGCCTACGCTGAAGGCTTTGACCTGCTGCGCAGCAAAGGCGGCGATGAACTGCCGCCAGAACAGCGCTTCGACTTGAACGTCGCCGAAATCGCCGAGGTATGGCGCCGTGGCAGCGTGGTCACCTCCTGGCTGCTGGACCTCACCGCCGACGCCCTGGTGGCCGACCCGCAGCTGACGCAGTTCAGCGGCTCGGTATCGGACAGTGGCGAGGGCCGCTGGACGATCGATGCAGCCGTGGAGCAGGCGGTGCCGGTGCCGGTCCTGTCCAGCGCATTGTTCGCCCGGTTCCGCTCACGCCAGCAGCAAGGCACCTACGGCGACAAGGTCCTCTCGGCCATGCGCCTGGGCTTCGGTGGCCACGTCGAGAAGAAAGGCCAATGACCCGACAGACCATTCCTGCAGCTGGCCCTTGTACCCTGTTCCTGTTCGGTGCCAACGGTGACCTGGTCAAGCGCCTGCTGATGCCGGCGCTTTATAACCTGGGCCGGGACGGCCTGCTCGACCGCAACCTGCGCATCGTGGGTGTGGACCACAACCCAGCCACCGCCGATGAATTTGCCGAGCGGCTGCACGCGTTCATGCGTGAGCGCGCCGACAAAGGCGGCGAGGGCGCGGGCAAGGGCCTGGACGAAAAGCTTTGGGCCCGCCTGGCCAAGCGCCTGGACTACCAGACCGGCGATTTTCTGGACCCTGCCACCTATACCGCGCTGGCCAAGCGCATCGACAAGACCAGCCATGGCAACGCCATCTTCTACCTGGCCACCTCGCCACGCTTTTTCCCCGAGGTTGCCCAGCGCCTGGGTGAGGCCGGCTTGCTTGACGAGTCTGCCGGGGGCTATCGCCGGGTCGTGGTGGAGAAGCCCTTCGGCACCGACCTGGCCAGTGCCGAGGCGCTCAACGCATGCCTGCTCAAGGTGATGAGCGAGCGGCAGATCTACCGCATCGACCATTATCTGGGCAAGGAGACGGTGCAGAACATCCTGGTCAGCCGTTTTTCCAATGGCCTGTTCGAGTCGTTCTGGAACAACCACTACATCGACCATGTGCAGATCACCGCCGCTGAAACGGTGGGGGTCGAGACGCGCGGTGCGTTCTATGACCAGACCGGCGCTTTGCGCGACATGGTCCCCAACCACCTGTTCCAGTTGCTGGCGATGGTTGCCATGGAGCCGCCTGCAGCCTTCGGTGCCGATGCCGTGCGCGGCGAAAAAGCCAAGGTGATCGGCGCTATCCGTCCCTGGTCGGCGAAGATGGCGCTGAAGAACTCCGTGCGCGGCCAGTACACCGCCGGCAAGCAGGGCCGCAAGCGCCTGGCCGGGTATCGCCAGGAAGACCGGGTGGCGGCCGACAGCCAGACCGAGACCTACGTGGCCCTGAAGGTGATGATCGACAACTGGCGGTGGGCCGGCGTGCCGTTCTACCTGCGTACCGGCAAACGGATGAGCGTGCGCGACACCGAAATCGCCATCTGCTTCAAGCCGGCGCCCTATGCGCAGTTTCGAGAGTCGGAGCTGGAGCGGCCCAAGCCCAACTACCTGAAGATCCAGATCCAGCCCAACGAAGGCATGTGGTTCGACCTGCAGGCCAAGCGCCCAGGGCCGGAACTGGTCATGGAGAACGTCGAGCTGGGGTTCGCCTACAAGGACTTCTTCAAGATGACCCCGGCCACGGGGTACGAGACCTTGATCTACGACTGCCTGACCGGTGACCAGACCTTGTTCCAGCGTGCCGACAACATCGAGAACGGCTGGCGCGCGGTGCAGCCATTTCTCGATGCCTGGGCGCAGGACGGCGAGGTGCATGAGTACCCGGCGGGTGAGGATGGACCAGAGGCTGGCAACGAGTTGCTGGCCCGTGACAAGCGCGAGTGGCACCGGTTGGGGTGACACGCGGCCCGCCTGGCGGGCCAGACAGCTCATAGAGGAGATTCAATGCCCGCCCACATCGAAGACTATGCGCTGCTCGGCAACTGCCGCAGCGCCGCCCTGGTCAGCCGTGACGGCTCCATCGACTGGCTGTGCCTGCCGCGCTTCGATGCCCCCGCGGTGTTCGCCGCGCTGCTGGGCAACGAAGAGAACGGTCGCTGGCGCCTGGCGCCCAGCGATCCGGTCGAACGTACCAGCCGGGCATACCAGGAAGACACCCTGGTGCTGGAAACCACCTGGGTCACGGCCAATGGCCGCGCCCGCGTGCTCGAATTCATGCCGCTGGAGGACGTCAACTCGGTGGTACGCATCGTCGAGGGCATTGCCGGCGAGATCAACTTTGAGATGGACCTGGTGCTGCGCTTCGACTACGGACGCAGCGTACCCTGGGTGGAAAAGCTCGACCCGTTGACCCTGAGCGCCGTCGCCGGCCCCGACCGGCTGATCCTGTGCAGCACGGTGCCCTCGCATGCCCGTGACCACCACACGGTCGCGCGCTTTCGGGTGAGCGCCGGCGAGCGCCAGGTGTTCAGCCTGCGCCATCAACCTTCGCACCTGCCGGTGCAACCTGACTGCGACCTCGAGCACGCCCTGGAACATACCGTCAGCCAGTGGCAGGCCTTTGCCGCCCGCTGCCCCGAGGTTGGCGCTTACAGCGCGAGCGTGCGCCGTTCACTGCTTACCCTCAAGGCCATGACCTATTCGCCTACTGGCGGCATCGTCGCAGCCGTCACCACGTCGCTGCCCGAAAGCATTGGCCGCGAACGCAACTGGGACTATCGCTTCTGCTGGCTGCGCGATGCCACCATGACCCTGCTGGCGTTCATGAACCTGGGCTACTTCGACGAAGCGCAGGCTTGGCGTGAGTGGTTGCTGCGTTCGGTGGCCGGCAACCCCGAGCAGATGCAGATCATGTACGGCCTGGCGGGCGAGCGAGACCTGCAGGAATACACCTTGCCGTGGCTGGCCGGGTATGAGCACTCACAGCCGGTGCGGGTGGGCAACGCAGCCGCTCAGCAGCGGCAGTTGGATATCTACGGCGAGGTCGCCGACGCCATGGCCCAGGCGATCAAGGGTGGTTTGCCCCGGCACCCACGCAGTGCGGCGATTTCTCGCCTGATCATGCCTTACCTGGAGCGCATCTGGCGTGAACCGGACGAAGGCATCTGGGAGGTGCGTGGTGGCAGGCAGCACTTCGTGCATTCCAAGGTCATGGCCTGGGTCGCATTCGACCGCGCCGCGGGGATGGCTGAGACCACCGAGGAGGGCAGTGAGCGCGGGCAGTATTACCGGCAGGTGGCCGATGACATCCGCCGTGAGGTGTGTGAGCAGGGGCTCGATGCCAAAGGCCAGCATTTCGTCCAGGCCTATGGCTCCAGCGAGATGGATGCCAGCCTGCTGCAGATCGCCCTGACCGGGTTCCTGCCGGCGCAGGATGAGCGCTTTCTGCGCACGCTCGAACAGATCGAGCAGCGCTTGCTGAAAAACGGTTTGCTGATGCGCTATGACAGTGACCGCTGCAGTGACGGCCTGACGCCGGGGGAAGGGACATTCCTGGTCTGTTCGTTCTGGTTGGCCGATGTGTATGTGCTGTTGGGGCGCCAGAGCGAGGCGCAGGCGCTGTACGAGAAGCTGACCGGGCTGTGCAATGACGTGGGCCTGCTGGCTGAGCAGTACGACCCGGCAGGCGCGCGCATGCTGGGCAATTTCCCCCAGGCATTCAGCCACATCGGCATCATCAACACTGCGCTCAACCTGCACCGGGCGCAGTGCCCGGCAAGGGATCGGGCCCGGTGCGGTTGAAGGCAGTGTGCTGGTCTGGGCAAGTTGCTCGTCTTCGGCGAAATGACCGGAGTAGACTAGGGCCAAGAGCAAACGACAAGGAATACGCATGAGCGTTCGTCGCCATGAGCTGGCATTGAGGGTATCGCGATTCTGATGGCCAACCACAAGATCGAAATTCGCCGTCGCAACATCGATAAAATCCTCGTGGCCGCAGAAAAGGTGTTCGCCGAGAAAGGCTACGGCGCAACGTCCATGGGTGATATCGCCGAACAGGCCGAGCTGCCGCGCTCCAACCTGCATTACTACTTCAGCACCAAGGACGAACTGTTCCGCGCAGTGCTGCAGGACCTGCTGGATGTGTGGAAGCAGGACGCACTGTGTTTCGAAAACTTCGACGACCCACGGGTGGTGTTGACCAGCTACATTCGCGCCAAGATGGGCCATTCTCGCTCACGGCCGCTGGGCTCGAAGATCTGGGCCGAAGAGATGCTGCATGGCGCGCCGCTGCTTGGGGTGAGCCTGGATGACAGCCTGGTGCCATGGGCCAAGCTGAAGGTCGACAAGATTCGCCGCTGGGTGGAGGAGGGGCGCATCCTGCCGGTGGAGCCTTCGGCGCTGCTGTACATGATCTGGGCTTCGACCCAGCACTACGCCGACTTCGGTTACCAGGTGGCGGTGCTCAATGGCGGTGAACCGTTGTCGGACCTGGCGTTCGAGAGTGCGATCCAGACGGTGACGCGTGTGATTTTGCGGGGTATCGGGCTGGAGCCTTGATGGCGCGGCCGTTGAGTTACGGCCGCGCCTACGGTGCATCGCGGTTCATTGCAGGGGCGGCCTTGCCTCGCGAAAGGCTAGCAAGGCGGCCCCAGCAATTCACACGGGTCAGCTCGCTTCACGGTAGGGGTTGCGCGGGTCCTGGGTCCAGTTCAGGTACGGTTTGCCGGTGTCCTGCGCGACCATGTCGATGCAGTGTTCCACCGGACAGGTGATCTGGCACAGGTTGCAGCCCACGCATTCGTCTTCGATCACGCTGTAGGCGTGGGTCCCGTCCGCTTTGAGCGTACTGGCGATGGCCTGGTGCGAAGTGTCCTCGCAAGCGATATGGCAGCGCCCGCAGCCGATGCAGGCATCCTGGTCGATGTGCGCCACCGATTTGTAGTTGATGTCCAGGTACTTCCAGTCGGTGGTGTGCGCCACGGCCTGGCCGCGGAAGGCTTCCAGGCTCTGGTGCCCGTGCTGGTCCATCCAGCGTGCCAAACCGTCCTTCATGTCTTCGACGATACGAAAACCGTGCAGCATCGCCGCCGTGCACACCTGCACCGCGCCACTGCCCAGGGCGATGAACTCGGCCGCATCCCGCCAGTTGCCGATACCGCCGATGCCACAGATCGGTAGCCCGCGGGTTTGCGGGTCGCGGGCGATCTCGGCGACCATGTTCAGGGCGATGGGTTTGACCGCCGAGCCGCAGTAGCCACCGTGGGTGCTCTGGTCCCCAACGATCGGGTGGGCGACCATGCGGTCCAGGTCGACGCTGGTGATGGAGTTGATGGTGTTGATCAGCGACACCGCATCGGCGCCACCGCGATGCGCTGCCCGCGCCGACTGGCGGATATCGGTGATGTTGGGCGTGAGCTTGACGATCACCGGCAATGTGCAGTGCGTCTTGCACCAGCGGGTGACCATCTCCACATACTCCGGCACCTGGCCGACCGCCGCGCCCATGCCGCGTTCGGGCATGCCATGCGGGCAGCCGAAGTTCAGTTCGATACCGTCGGCACCGGTGGCTTCCACCAGCGGCAGGATGAACTTCCAGGACTCTTCGACGCACGGCACCATCAGCGAGACGATCAGCGCCCGGTCGGGCCAGTCCTTCTTGACCTGGGTGATTTCGCGCAGGTTGATTTCCAGGGAGCGGTCGGTGATCAGCTCGATGTTGTTGATGCCCTGCACCAGCCGGTTGGCGCCGTAATGAGCCGAGTAGCGCGACGACACGTTGACCGCTGCCGGGTCCTCGCCCAGGGTCTTCCAGACCACGCCACCCCAGCCGGCCTCGAAGGCGCGAACCACGTTGTAGGCTTTGTCGGTCGGCGGCGCGGAGGCCAGCCAGAAGGGGTTGGGCGCCTTGATGCCGGCGAATACGATAGACAAGTCGGCCATTTATGCAGCCTCCACATTGAGCATGAGTTGGGCATGGATGGCTTCGGCGGCCAGCTTGCCGTGTTGCACGGCCTGGACGGTGAGGTCCTGGCCCAGGGCGGTGCAGTCGCCACCGGCGTAGACGCCCGGCAGGCTGGTGCGCATACCCTCGTCGACGCGGATGCGCTCGCCGTCGCGGGTCAACTGCGCGGCCAGCGGGTCGTTGAGGCTGTGTTCGTCGAAACCTTGGCCGATGGCTTTGAAGATGGCGTCGGCGGCCAGCTCGAAGGTTTCACCGGTGTCGCGCAGGCGGCCCTCGGCCAGTTCGGTGCGGGCGAAGCGCATGCCCCGCACGCGGTTGTCGTCGTCCAGCAGTACGGCGTCGGGGCGGGCCCAGGTGTGCAGGCGCACCTGATTGGCCTTGGCAATGTCCTGCTCGTGGCCGGTGGAGCCCATGTCGGCGTAACCGCGCCGGTAGACCAGGTTGACGTCGCGAGCACCCAGGCGGCTCATTTGCACGGCCATGTCGATGGCGGTGTTGCCTGCGCCGATCACCAGGCAACGCTCTGCCAACGGCAGTTGCGAAAGATCATCCGCCTGGCGCAGCTCACGGATGTAGTCGGTGGCCGCGAGCATGCCGGGCGCCTCTTCACCAGGCAGGCCGAGCTGGCGTACGGCGGCGAGACCAAGCCCCAGGAATACCGCATCGTATTGCTCACGCAGCTCTGTCAGGCTCAGGTTGCCGCCCAGGCGTTGGCCGTGGCGCATTTCGATGCCGCCGATGCCGAGCAGGAATTCCACTTCGCGCTGGGCATAATCGTCCACCAGCTTGTAGCGGGCGATGCCGTACTCGTTCAGGCCGCCCGCCTTGTCGCTGGCCTCGAACACCACCACCTCATGGCCATGCATGGCCAGGCGATGTGCACACGACAGCCCGGCGGGGCCTGCACCGACCACGGCGATGCGCTTGCCGGTGGCTGGCGAACGTTTGAACGGGTGCTCGGTGAAGCCGGCGTTGTCCAAGGCATAACGCTGCAGCTGGCCGATCAGTACCGGTGCACATTCCTGGGCATTGTTGCGCACGCAGGCCTGCTGGCAAAGAATCTCGGTGGGGCACACGCGGGCGCAGCTGCCGCCCAGGATGTTGGCCGACAGGATGCGCTCGGCGGCACCTTGCCGGTTCTCGTCGCTGATGCGGTGGATGAACGAGGGAATGTCGATTTCGCTCGGGCATGCGTTGACACAGGGCGCGTCGTAGCAATACAGGCAGCGGGCGCTTTCCACTGCGGCCTGGCGGGCGGTGAGGGGCGGCGCGAGGTCGCTGAATTGCTCGGCCAGTTGGTCGGCACCGGCGCGGGGGCGCGGCAAGTGGTTCAGGGCGTCGATCACGGTTGTAGCCTCTCTTTTTTATAGGGCTTGGGGTGGGGCGCCATGCGCCCCAATCGCCGGCCAGCCGGCTCCCACAGGTACAGTGAGGTACCTGGGAGCGTGGGGGGACTGGCTTGCCGGCCAGGGGCTGCGCAGCAGCCCCGACAGTTTCAGCGCTGCACAGGTATCGGGCGCTGCTGCTCGGCGCGGCGGCCCAGCACCTCGTAGACCGAGGGGTACGCCGGGCGCTGCACGTAACGACCCGCGCCAGGTTCGGCGCGCAGGTCGCCATCGGCCCAGACCACGCGGCCCTGGCTGATGGTGTGGCTGGGGATACCGCGCACGGTGCGGCCCTCGAAGATGTTGAAGTCGACACGCTGGTGGTGGGTCTGCGCGGAGATGGTGCGCGTGCCCTGTGGGTCCCACAGCACCAGGTCGGCATCGGCGCCGACGCGGATGGCGCCCTTGCGCGGGAACAGGTTGAAGATCTTCGCGGTGTTGGTGGAGGTCAGCGCGACGAATTCATGCATCGACAGCCGCCCACTGTTGACGCCCGCGTCCCACAACACCGCCATACGGTCTTCGATGCCGGCCGTGCCGTTGGGGATGCGGCTGAAGTCGTTGCGCCCCATGGCTTTCTGCTCGGCGCAGAAGCAGCAATGGTCGGTGGCGGTGGTGTGCAGGTTGCCTGACTGCAGGCCGCGCCACAGGGCGTCCTGATGCTCGCGCGGGCGGAAGGGCGGGCTCATCACATACCCAGCGGCGGTGGCCCAGTCCGGGTCACGGTAGACGCTGTCGTCGATCAGCAGGTGCCCGGGCAGTACTTCACCGTAGACCGGCTGGCCCTTGGCCCGGGCATAGGTGATTTCGTCCAGCGCTTCACGGCTGGAGATGTGTACCACGTACAACGGCGTACCAATGGTTTCGGCGATGCGGATGGCGCGGCTGGCAGCCTCGCCTTCGACTTGCGAAGGGCGCGACAGCGGGTGCGCCTCGGGGCCGGTCAGCCCTTGGGCGAGGAGCTTTTGCTGCAGGTGGTAGACCAGCTCGCCGTTCTCGGCGTGCACGGTGGGTACCGCGCCCAGTTGCAGGCAACGCTCGAAGCTGGCGACCAGGGTGTCGTCGGCGGCCATGATCGCATTCTTGTAGGCCATGAAGTGCTTGAAGCTGTTCACGCCATGTTGGGTGACCAGCTCGCCCATTTCTTCGGCGACCTGCTCGCTCCACCAGGTGATGGCAACGTGAAAGCCGTAATCGGACGCGCTCTTTTGCGCCCAGCCGCGCCAGGTGTGGAAGGCCTCCAGCAGCGATTGCTGCGGGTTGGGGATGACGAAGTCGATGATCGAGGTGGTGCCGCCGGCCAGCCCTGCGGCAGTCCCGCTGAAAAAGTCCTCGCTGGCCACTGTGCCCATGAAGGGCAACTGCATGTGGGTGTGCGGGTCGATGCCGCCGGGCATCAGGTACTGGCCGCTGCCGTCGAGGATCTCGCAGTCGGTAGGCGCTTGTAGGTCTTTGCCAATGGCGCAGATCTGGCCATCGACACACAGGACATCAGCGGGGTAGCTCTCTTCGTGGGTGACCACGGTGGCGCCACGGATCAACAGGGACATGCCGTCTTCCTCGCAGGCTGACCGGTCTTTGCCGGTTCTTCGATTGTTATGCGCCAGTGGCTGGAGGATGAATTTCAATCCTGTCAGACCTGACAAGAATGGAATTTAGATGCTGATTGTGGATTGTTCAAGAAAATATTCAATGGGCTTTTAACTTATATAAGTAACTGATTTTAAAGGATTAATTTAAAAGATCACCAAAATAGTGAGGCCTTTCACCATTTTGACGCACTTGACAACAAGCCAAATTGGTCAAGATTTTCCATGCAAAATCAGCTGCTTGAAACCTGGCTGGGAGGCGCAGGGCGCGCCACTGAAAAACCAGGCTGCACCAGTTTGAAACCTGTTGCAGGGGCCAGGGCCGGTCCCAGGCGCTGAACGTGAAAGGCGATGACATGACCGCGCCGTCGCCTGACGTAGATCAATACCTTGCAGATCAGTTGATTACCTGCGCTCGGCGGCGGCCGGCCGGGCAGGCGAAGGCCGGCCCGGCACGTATTTTGAGTACGGCCACAACCGCCAGGCCGGACCGCAGGAGCAGTACTGGTGGTGTATGTGCTCCGGCCATCGCGTTAGCCCGATGAGCAGACAATTAGAAAAATCTGGAGAAGGCCCCATGCAACAGAGCAGATCGCAAGTGATCGAGCAGGATGGCCTGTTCGAGCTGTCCGCAGGCAGTGACGTGCTCGACAGCCCGCGCTACAACCACGACATCGCGCCCACAAAGGTGCACCAACGCACCTGGAACAAATGGCACATCACCGCACTGTGGGTGGGCATGTCCATCTGCGTGCCCACCTATACCCTGGGCGGCGTGCTTACGGCCTACTTTGGCCTCAGCGTGGGCGAGGCGTTGCTGGCGATCCTGCTGGCCAACCTCATCGTGCTGATCCCGCTCACCCTCAACGCCTTCCCCGGCACCCAGTACGGCATTCCCTTTCCTGTGTTGCTGCGTTCATCGTTCGGTATCTTCGGCTCCAACGTACCCTGCCTGATACGCGCGGTGGTTGCCTGTGGCTGGTTCGGCATCCAGACGATGTTCGGCGGCTTGGCCATTCACCTGTTCCTGGGCTCGATCTTCGATGACTGGAAAGCGTTGGGCGGCACCGGTGAAGTGATCGGCTTCATGGTGTTCTGGGCCCTCAACCTGTGGGTGGTGTTGCGCGGTGCAGAATCGATCAAATGGCTCGAAACCCTGTCCGCGCCCTTGTTGGTGGCAGTCGGCTTTGGCCTGCTGTTCTGGGCGTTGCCGCACATGTCGATGGCCGAGCTGCTGGCCCAGCCGCCCAAGCGTCCGGAAGGGGCGAGCGTGGTGAGTTATTTCTGTGCCGGGCTTACCGCGATGGTCGGCTTCTGGGCCACGTTGTCGCTGAACATTCCGGATTTCAGCCGCTACGCCAAAAGCCAGAAAGACCAGATTCTCGGGCAGATCTTTGGCCTGCCGTTGACCATGTTCCTGTTCGCTTCCCTGGGCGTGGTGATGACCGCCGCCTCGGCCTCGCTGGTAGGTGAAACGGTCTCCGATCCGGTCAGCCTGATCGGCAAGATCCAGAGCCCGGGCTGGGTGGCCCTGGCCATGGCGCTGATCGTGATCGCGACGCTGTCGACCAACACCGCAGCCAACATCGTCTCACCGACCAACGACTTCCAGAACATTGCTCCGCGCCTGATCGGGCGCAGCCGCGCCGTGTGGCTGACAGGCTTCATCGGCCTGGCACTGATGAGCCACGAGTTGCTGAAGAAACTTGGCTGGATCGTTTCCGACATCAGCCTGGAGAGCGTCTATTCCAACTGGCTGCTGGGGTACTCCAGCCTGCTGGGGCCGATTGCCGGGATCATGGTGGTGGACTACTTCCTGATCCGTCGGCAGAAGCTGGATCTGGCCGGCCTGTACCGTGATGACATCTACCCGGCCTGGAACTGGGCAGGCTTCGCCGCCTTTGCATTGCCTGTGGCTCTGACCGTGATGGCCATTGGTAACAGCAGTTTCAGTTGGTTCTACGACTATGGCTGGTTCACCGGGTCGCTGCTTGGCGGGGTGCTGTACTACGCCCTGGGCGGCCTGGCGGTGCGCGGGCCAGTGCAGCCTGTGATCAATGCAGACAACAAAAACGCCTGAGGAGACCTAACCCATGACCCCAGCCCAACAAGCCCTGCAATCGACGGAACAGCATGTGAACAGTGAGCGCCTGTGGCAATCGCTGATGGACCTCGCCCGCCTCGGTGCCACACCCAAGGGCGGTGTCTGCCGCCTGGCGCTGACCGACCTCGACCGCCAGGCGCGCGACCTGTTCGTCGAGTGGTGCGAGGCTGCCGGTTGCAGCGTCAGTGTCGATGCCGTCGGCAATATCTTTGCCCGCCGGCCAGGGCGCAATCCCAAGCTGCCACCGGTGATGACCGGCAGCCATATCGATACTCAGCCCACCGGTGGCAAGTTCGATGGCTGCTTTGGGGTGATGGCGGGCCTTGAGGTGATCCGCACCCTCAATGACCTGGGCATCGAGACCGAAGCCCCGATGGAGGTAGTGGTATGGACCAACGAGGAAGGCTCGCGCTTTGCGCCCTGCATGATGGGCTCGGGGGTGTTTGCCGGCAAATTCACCCTGGAGGAAACCTTGGCCAAGCGTGATGCCCAGGGCGTGAGCATGGGCGAAGCGTTGACTGCCATCGGCTACGCCGGCCAGCGTGCAGTGCTTGGCCACCCGGTAGGCGCGTATTTCGAAGCCCATATCGAGCAGGGGCCGATCCTTGAGGACCAGGCCAAGACCATCGGTGTGGTGCTTGGCGCGCTGGGGCAGAAGTGGTTCGACCTGACCTTGCGTGGCGTTGAAGCCCATGCCGGCCCTACGCCGATGCACCTGCGCAAGGATGCACTGGTCGGCGCTGCGGCGGTGGTAGAAGCGGTCAACCGGGCCGCGCTGGGCCATCAGCCGCATGCCTGTGGCACGGTCGGTTGCCTGCAGGCCTACCCCGGTTCTCGCAACGTGATCCCGGGCGAAGTGCGCATGACCCTGGACTTTCGTCACCTCGAAGCCCAGCAGCTGAACTCGATGATCGCTGACGTGCGCGCAGTGATTGAGACCACCTGTGCCAAGCATGGGCTGAGCCATGAATTGACCCCCACGGCCGACTTTCCGGCCCTGTACTTCGACCGCAGTTGCGTCGATGCCGTGCGTGATTCGGCGCGGACACTGGGCTTGCCGCACATGGACATCGTCAGTGGGGCGGGGCATGACGCGATCTCCCTGGCCGAGTTGGGGCCGGCGGGAATGATCTTCGTGCCGTGTGAAAACGGCATCAGCCATAACGAAATCGAGAACGCCACCCCGCAAGACCTGGCAGCGGGCTGCGCGGTATTGCTGCGGGCCATGCTGGCGGCGTCGGAGGCGATCGCCAGCGGGCGGCTGGCGGCGTGATGCCTTGAAACGGGCTGCCTCGCCGGCTAACCGGCGAGGCAGCCGCTGGAGGGTCACTCAGCGGCCTTCAGGCCAACGCCTCTCGGCTGCTGCTGGCCACCTTGGTGTGGCGCAGCGTCGGCGAAAGCGAATATTACATTTTCGTTAAAGAATAAATAACGCTTTCACTCGCTGGGGTTGTCGGTTTGTGAAGCGTGGTGCCGGTATGGTTTGCTAAACGTCGGTGACCCGGCCCAGGCACCCATCGCGCCCGATGTGGTAACGCTGCAGGTCCTGAGCCAGGGTCAGGTTGCCGCTGTAATGGGCCTGCGCCTCTTCCCTGACCTGGTCGATGCACGGGCTGCGCCGCGGGTCTGCCTGATAGCGGGCACTGAAATGTGTGAGCACCAGGTTGCGCACGCCGGCCGTTTCGGCAAAGCGCGCCACGGCGGCCGCGCTGCTGTGGCCGAAGCTGACCCCTGTGCGCTCAATGACCGGTTGGGTGAATGTCGCTTCGTGCACCAGCACGTCTACGTCTTTCGCCGCTTCGGCCAACAGGTCGGGAGTGTCGTTGTCGCCGCAGACGATCACCCGCCGTGCCGGACGCGAGGCGCGCAGGTAGTCGCGGCCATGCAGCACTCGGCCCGCGTGCTCGACCGTCTGGCCCTTGGCAAGCTCGCCCCACAGCGGGCCGCGGGGGATACCCTCGGCATCCAGGCGCTGCACGTCAAGGCGCGGTTCGGGGTTCAACTCGGTGAACACGAAAGCCACGCTGGGCACCCGGTGCGACAGCTGTACGCTGCTGACCGCCAGGGTATCGCTGCGCCATTGATCCCGTTGCTCGACCGCGAGCAAACGCAGTTCGAACGGCAGGAAGGTATCGCTGGCGGCCAGGCTCAGGCGCACCCAGTCGTGCAAGGCGGCCGGCAGCACCAGGTCCAGCGGTGCCGTGCGCCCGCTCATGCCCGCGCTGGCCAGCAGGCCTGGCAGGCCGAAGCAATGGTCGCCGTGCACATGGGTGATGAAGATGGCGCGCAGGTCGCGGACCGACAACGGCGTGTGCAGCAGTTGATGCTGTGTACCTTCGCCGCAATCGACCAGGTACCAGTGGCTGCCGCTGGCTTCGATCACGGCCGTGGCGCTGACGTTGCGCGCTTTTGTGGGCACCCCGGCCGAGGTGCCCAGAAACAGCAGGTCCAATGACTGACTCCAAGTCTGAGTGGGCACTCACCAAAGCCCGATTGAATCGGGGCATCGATGAATCAGGGGGTTACTGCATCATCGCCCTGCCGCCAGATCAGCTCGCTGGTGTCGTAGCCCTGTTTCTTGGCAATGGCCAGCATCTGCTCACGGGTCTGGTCGTTGATCACTGGGGTACGCGACAACAGCCACAGGTACTCGCGGTTGGGGTGCCCGACCAGTGCTACGCGGTAGTCCTTGTCGTGGTACAGCACCCAGTATTCGCCCTTGGTCAAACCTGGCGCCAGGCGGCTGAACCAGTTGTCGAAGGTGACCCACAGCTTGTCGGTCTTGCCCGGCTGCTGGGCTTCGGCGATGCCTTTGGCCTCGTTCCACTGGCCGTCCTTTTCCTTGCAACGGTTGGTCACATCGATACGACCGTCTTCGCGCAAGCCATAGTTGGCTTCGGACTGCACGCAGTTGCGTTGGAAGAACATCGGCAAGCGCGCTTGCTCGTACCAGGTGCCTTGGTAGCGCTGCAGGTCGACCTGCTGGGTGGTCGGTGGCGCGCGATGCTCATCGCTCGAACCGGCGCAGCCGGCCAGGGCCAGTGTCATGCAGGAAACAATCAGGGCTGTACGCATCGCCATGGCAAACCTCTTGGGAAGGGATGAAGAGCTTACCTGTGTTTCGATGCGTGTGAGGGGCAAAAGTTGTACGCTTTTTTCGTGCCGGGCAAAGCTATGACGGCGTGGCCCGGGCAACCCCTCGGCAAGTCCCGGTTTTGGCACAAGTACGGCAACCGGGCTGGGTTACCATCCGTGCCGTTAACCTTTTCCCCCGCAGGAGAGCAGCCCGTGACCGAGTACAGCGCATTCAAGGTCGAACTGACCGACAACATCGCCCATGTGCAGATCAATCGCCCTGAAAAGATCAACGCCATGAATGCTGCCTTCTGGGAAGAGATCGTCGATATCTTCCAGTGGATCGACGACACCGATGCAGTGCGCGCCGTGGTCATCAGCGGCGCGGGCAAGCATTTTTCTTCGGGTATCGACTTGATGATGCTGGCCTCGCTGGCCGGCCAGATGGGCAAGGACGTTGGCCGTAACGCGCGCCTGCTGCGCCGTACCATCCTGCGCCTGCAGGCCTCCTTCAATGCCGTGGACAACTGCCGCAAGCCCGTGCTGGCGGCCATCCAGGGCTACTGCATTGGCGGTGCCATCGACCTGGTGTCGGCCTGCGACATGCGCTATTGCAGCGCGGACGCGCAGTTTTCGATCAAGGAGATCGACATGGGCATGGCCGCAGATGTCGGCACCCTGCAACGTTTGCCACGCATCATCGGCGACGGCATCATGCGTGAACTGGCCTTCACCGGGCGTAATGTTGCGGCCGACGAGGCGCTGCGCATCGGCCTGGTCAACCGGGTCTATGATGATCAGGCTGCGTTGCTCGACGGGGTCTTTGCCATTGCCCGCGAGATTGCCGCAAAGTCACCGATCGCTGTGGCGGGCACCAAGGAGATGCTCAGCTACATGCGTGACCATCGCATCGACGATGGCCTGGAGTACATCGCCACCTGGAACGCTGCCATGCTGCAGTCCGAAGACTTGCGCGTGGCTGTGGCGGCCCATATGAGCAAACAGAAACCGACGTTCGCCGACTGACCGGGTCGGGGGACGCAGTAAAGGAACCCCGACATGTCAGCACGCTGGACTAGCGCAGTACTCGACCCGCAGATCACCGGTGGCTGGGCTGTCGCCCGCAGCCCGGAAGGGTTTCTGGTGGACGCCAATGGCGCGCTGTTCCCCCGCGACTGGCTCAAGCGGCAGGACCTGGATGTGCTGGCCGAGCACGGTATCGGCCATTTCGACGGCGAGCCGGTATTCTTGCTGGAACTGCGCAGCGCTGCCGAGGTGCCCGGTTGCGGCTGGCGCGGCCTGCGGGCGTTCATGCTCGAAGGCGATTTCGATCTTTACAAGGTGCTTGGCTACGCCGCGCAGATCGGCACCTGGGCGCGCGAACACCGGTTCTGTGGCAGTTGCGGCCAACCGATGACGCAGATCCGCTGGGAGCGGGCGATGTACTGCCAGCCTTGCGACCTGCGCAGCTACCCACGCATCTCGCCGAGCATGATCGTGCTGGTGACCCGTGGCGACGAGATCCTGCTGGCCCGATCGCCGCGCTTCGTCACCGGTGTTTACAGCACCCTCGCAGGCTTTGCCGAACCGGGCGAATCGGCCGAGGATTGCCTGGTGCGGGAAGTGCGTGAAGAGGTGGCAGTCGAGGTCAGCAACATCCAGTACGTCGGCAGCCAGTGCTGGCCGTTTCCGCACTCGATGATGCTCGGCTTCCACGCCGAGTATGCCGGTGGCGAGATCGTCATGCAGCCGGACGAGATCGAAGACGCCAGGTGGTTCAACGTGCACGACCTGCCGCCACTGCCGGCCGGGCGTTCCATCGCCCGGTACCTGATCGATCTGTATGTGGCCCGGCGACTGGGCTTGCCTGAGCCCGTCCTGCCTCGTTGAGGGCGCTTGGGCTAGTGCCAGGGGGCATGCCTGACCTGGTATTTTTGTCAGTTTCAGACTTCACTGCGCCCGCTTAGCATTCAGTGGTACTTGACGGATCGATGCCACTGTTGGCGCAGGAAGCCTTATGAAACCCACCGTCCGCGAGCATGAACAGGAGACGTTGCGTAATAGTTCGATCGGGCGCGCCCTGGTAGATACGGCGATGGTCCATGAGGCTATCGGTATCGAAAAGCGCATCAGCGCACAGGCAAGTGTCGAGGCGCCTCAGGGTGAGTCGCCCATCGTCACGCTCCAAGGCAGCGGGCATGTCATCGTGACTGCCGCCCATGCCACCGAGTCCTTTCGTGAAGGCCGGTTTCGCATTTCCGACGGTGGCGGGACGGCTGCCCTGGCACACATGCTCAATCGGCTCGCTTCGGCAACGGTGCTTTACACCCAGTACCGCTCACCGTCCGACCCGAACTATTACGATGACAATGAATTCAAGGAAACGCTGGCTGAACTGATTGACCGCCAGAGGCCGATGGTGGTCCTGGATATTCATGGCAGTCATGACTTCAGGCCCTACGATATCGACATTGGCACGCTCAATGGCAGGTCTCTGCTGGGTGATGCTTCATTGTTGCCGGCCCTGCTCGACAGCCTTCAGCAGGAAGGCATCGGCAACTTTTCGGATAACTACTTCAGCGCCCAGACGCATCAGACCATTACCCGATTTGCTTGCACCCGGGGTGTGCCCACCATTCAGCTGGAGATCAGCAGCACCTGGCTGCGGCCATCGGAGGGGGGCATGATGGCTCACCGGTTCGCGCAGTTGCTGCAGGGGCTGGCCCGCTATGCAAGCGCTGTCGCTGCGCCCGAATGGGGCCAGCAAGGCGCCGACCCAGGCCCTGCGTCAGGCCTGGCCGAACCAGTGCTGCCAGGCCAGGCGTGCGGTCAGCGCCAGGACCACGGTGATGAATACCGGGCGGATGAACTTGCTGCCGCCGCTGATCGCCGTGCGTGCGCCGAAGAACGCGCCGACCATCACCGACAGGCCCATGCACAGGCCGACGATGTAATCCACCTGCCCGGAAATGACGAACACCGTCAACGCCGCGATGTTGCTGACGAAGTTCATGCTGCGCGCCACGCCGCTGGCACGGACCAGGTCAATGGGGTAGAGCAGCAGGGTGCTCACGGTCCAGAAAGCACCGGTGCCGGGCCCGGCCACGCCATCGTAGAAGCCCAGGGTGAAGCCCTGCGGGAATTGCCACTTCTTCTTGATCGGCGCATCGGCATCCAGCGGCGCCTTGGGCGTACCCCCGAACAGCAGATAGATGCCGCAGGCGAAGACGACTACCGGCAGCATCTTGTTCAGCCATTCGGCCGGCATGTAGTGGGCAATGACCGCGCCGATCAGCGCGCCGACCAGGGTGGCGAGCAAGGCCGGGCGCCATTGCGCCGGGTGGAAGAGCTTGCGTTTGTAGTAGGTGAAACCCGCGGTAGCCGAGCCGAACGTCGAGCTCAGCTTGTTGGTGCCCAGCACCAGGTGCGGCGGCATGCCAGCGGTGAGCAGTGCCGGGGTGGTGAGCAGGCCACCTCCGCCGGCGATGGCGTCGATGAAACCGGCGACGAAGGCGACCAGGGCGAGGATCAGTAAGGTGAGCGGTTCTACGGTGAGTTCGAAGGGCATGGGTGTCTGGCAGGCAGGGGGCGGCAAAATGCCGCGCTAGAGGGGGCAACATGGTAATCCCGGGCGGGGTGGGTTGCCAGTGCCGGCCTCATTCACTTGGCAAGCCCGCCCTCACAGGTTCTGCACAGTGGCCAAGGCCGGCGATGGTCCTGTGAAAGCCGCCTTGCCAGCGATGAGGCCAGCGCGGACGATGGCGTCAGCTTCGGATGAAGGCCAGCAAATCCGCATTGATCACATCGGCGTGGGTCGTCGGCATGCCATGCGGGAAGCCCTTGTAGGTTTTCAACGTGCCATTGGGCAGCAGCTTGGCCGACAGTGGGCCTGAGTTTTCATAGGGAACGATCTGGTCATCGTCACCATGCATCACCAGCACTGGCTGCTGGATCTTCTTCAGGTCTTCGGTGAAATCAGTCTGGGAAAACGCTACGATCCCGTCGTAGTGCGCTTTGGCGCTGCCGATCATGCCTTGGCGCCACCAATTGGCAATGACCCCTTCGGCGGGCTCGGCGCCTGGCCGGTTGTAACCGTAGAACGGTCCGCTCGGCACATCGCGGTAGAACTGGGCTCGGTTACCTGCCACCTGTGCCTGGAACCCGTCGAACACTGATTTGGGCAAGCCTCCAGGGTTGTCTGGCGTTTGCACCATCAAGGGCGGCACGGCAGCGATCAGCACCGCCTTGGCCACCTTGTCGCCTGGATAGCGGGCCATGTACCGCACCACTTCGCCGCCTCCGGTGGAGTGGCCGACATGCACCGCACCCTGGATCCCCAGATGCTCGACCACGGCGGCCACGTCATCGGCGTAGTGGTCCATGTCATGGCCGTCCCATACCTGGCTGGAGCGGCCGTGGCCGCGGCGGTCGTGGGCGACGACACGGAAGCCTTGGCCAAGGAAGAACAACAGCTGCGCGTCCCAGTCGTCCGCACTGAGCGGCCAGCCGTGGTGGAAGTGGATGACCTGCGCATCGCGCGGGCCCCAGTCCTTGTAGAAGATCTGAACGCCATCCTTCGTGGTCACGTAGCTCATGGTCGAGTCTCCTCAGTGCAGGGGGATTGCCAAGTGAGCTATTCAGAATAGGAGAGTTTTCTGTCTTGTCAGTACCGGCCTCATCGCCGGCAAGCCGGCTCCCACCACGACCGCGCAGCTCTTGCGGCCTGCGTTTTACCTGTGAAAGCAACCGTCTTGCTCAACTTCTGAAGCCGGCGCGATCCAGGTGGGAGCCGGCTTGCCGGCGATCACCGGCGCAGCCGGTGCCAGGCACCGCGAATTCAGCGGGCTCACCTACGTGAGCCGGGTTGCCGACGATGTGACCAGTTTCTGCCTCAAAGAAACCACCTGTACTCCCGGGCACTCACCTCCTGCATGAACGCCAGGTGGTCCTGGCGCTTGTTCTCGCAATACACCATCACGAACGCTTCCCCCAACCCTTCATTCACAGCCGGGTGCCCACGCATGGCTGCGACGGCGCCGAGCATGTCCTTGGGGAAGTCGACCCCGCTGGCGCGATCATCATTGAGCGGCGCAATCGGCTCCTGCGCGGCATTCAGCCCATGCTCCATGCCGCACAAGATGGCCGCCAGCACCAGGTAGGGTTGGCATCCGCCCCCGCCAGGCGGTGCTCGATACGCACATTGCACGCATCCGACTCGGGGATGCGGATGCATGCGTCACGGTCTTCAAAGCCCCAGTTGGCACGGCTGGCGGCATTGACCATGGCCCCATAACGGCGAAACGCATTGTGGTTGGCGGCGAATATCGGCATGCAGTGCGGCAGCAAGGCCAGGCATCCGGCCACTGCATGGCGCAGCGGGCGCTGCTGGTCAGCCGCCAGCAGGTTGTTGCCGGCCTTGTCGTACAGGCTGACATGCACGTGCATGCCGCTGCCGGGCGCCTGCAGGTAGGGCTTGCTCATGAACGAGGCACGTAGCCCGTGCTTGAGCGCCACGCCGCGGGTACTGCGGCAGAACAGGGCGGCCCAGTCGGCGGCACGCAGGCCGTCATCGCAATGGCCGAAGTTGATTTCGAACTGGCCGGGGCCGAGTTCGGCGGTGATGACGTTGGCGTCGATCCCTTGCGCGTTGGCGGTTGCGACCATGTCGCGCAGCACGTCGCTGAACCGCGACAGCCGTTCGATGTGCATGTTGGGCTGGTCGTCCGCGTCATCGCTGAACGGGTCCCGCGGGAACTGCGGTAGCCCCTGCTTGAGTGCCCGGTCGAACAGGTAGAACTCCAGCTCGAACGCCACCACCGGGCGAATGCCGCGCCGCTCCAGGCGCCGCAGCACCCGGGCGAGCACCTCCCTGGGCTCGAACTCGATTGGCGCGGCGGTGCCGTCGGAGCTGATCAGCATCTGGCCCAGCGGTTCGCGCTCCCAGCTCACCGGTTTGAGTGTGCCGGGCACCAGGCGCCGCGGGGCGTCCGGGTCGCCGTCGTTGAAGCAATAGTCGCCAATGGGGAACAGCCCGCCCTGCACGCCCAACAGCACGCAGTTCTGCGGCAGTTTCAGCGGGCTGCCAGCGGCAACCTTTTCGAGCATGTCGATGGGGTAGCGCTTGCCGTAGAAATGCCCGGGGATGTCCAGGCTCAGCAGGTCGACATGGCGCACCTCGGGGTAACGGGTGCGGAAGGCACGTACTTCACTGAGCAGATCGGCAAAGCCTGTCGTTGTCGTTGTCATGCTGTGCTCTCATCGGAATACCCAGAGGACGCGGGTCGCCTGGTCGGTCAGGTTGGCGTAGCGGAAGTGGCTGTGCGGGGGGAGCTGAAAGCTGTCGTTGGGGCCGAGTGTGACGGCGTCCGGGTGGCCATCCAGCCACAGGGTCAGCGCGCCTTCGAGAACGAACCCGCCTTGCTCGGCGCTGTCGTCCAGGTGCCCCTCACCACTGCTGGCACCGGGCGCCAGGTGGCTTTCAAGCATGGCAAAGCGGCCGTTGAGGGTTGGCGAGACCAGTACGTCGCTGATGCCCTCGGCGTAGTAGATCGTGCGCCGTTCGCCGGGGCGGGTGACCCAGTCGAGTTCGCGCGGCTGGCTGGCCTGGTAGAAATAGGTGGTGGGTACGTGCAGCGCTTCGCTGATCGCCGTGAGGTCGGCCACGGTCGGCTGCGACAGGCCGCGCTCGACCTGGGACAGAAAGCCCAGCGAGCGCTTGACCTTGATCGCCAGCTCGCCAAGGGTCAGCCCGCGGTGCTTGCGCAGGCCACGAATCAGCAGGGCCAGGCCCTGGGCGTCTTCAGACATGGTCGCGCATCCGGTACCAGGCCTTGGCTGCAGCCTCCAGCGGGGCAGCCAACAGGTCGCCGCCCGGGAAGCGGCCATTGTCGATGCCTTGGTACAACGCCAGCAAATCGTCGTCGCCCAGGATCGCGTCGCTGACCGCGCGCGCCGCGGCCAGGGTCGGCAGCACGCCGTGGCCGGAAAAGCCCTGCAGCCAGTAGCGCTGGCCGTCACGGCCAATGTCCGGGGTGCGCTGGATGCTGCAGTCGATATGCCCGCCCCAGGCATAGTCGATGGCAACGCCCGCCAGTTGTGGGAACACACGCTCAAGGTAGGGGCGGGTGGCGCTGGCCACGTCCTTGGGAATACCGCCCAGGTAGGTGCAGCCGCCGCCGAACAGCAAACGGTGGTCAGGTGTGAGCCGGAAGTAGTCGGGTACGAACTGGTTGTCGATCACGCAACTGTTGCGTGGCAACAGCGAACGGGCGAAACCCGCCTCCAGTGGCGCGGTGGCCACTTGATAGGAGCCGACCGGTAGAAGCCGGCGCGACAGGTTGCGGTCAAGGCGGTCGATGTAGGCGTTGCAGGCCAGCACCAGCACATCGCCGTGCACGTGGCCGTGGCCAGTGCGGGCGATATAGCCATTGGCGTTGCGCTGGTAGTCGAGTACCTGGCTTTGCTCGAAAATCTGCCCGCCGGCAGCCTCGATCGCGCTGGCCAGGCCTTGGGCCAGTTTCAGCGGGTTGAGGTGCGCGCCCCTGGCGTCATACAGCGCAGCCTGGTAGCGCGGGCTATCGATCCACTCGGGCAACTCGTCACGACCGATCAGGCGCAGGGCGTCGTAGCCCCATTTCTGTTCGGCATCGAGCAGGGCCTGTTCCAGCCGTTTCACCCGGCGTGGCAGCACCGATGTCCAGAGGCTGCCGGCCCGGTAATCGATATCGAAACCGTGACGCTGCGGCAATTCACGCAGTTCGTCGGCAGCCCAGCACATGCTGGCCCACAGGCGTTGGCTGCGTTCCACTCCCAAGGCTTTCTCGATCGGCGGCATGTCGCATGACCAGCCCAGCAGCGCCTGGCCACCGTTGCGCCCGGAGGCGGCCCAGGCCACCCTGCTGGCTTCCAGCAGCGTCACACGCTTGCCGGCCAAAGCCAGGCGCAGGGCCGTGTGCAGGCCGCTGAAGCCGGCACCGATGAGGATCACATCGGTGTCGTGCCGGCCTTGCAAGGTAGGGCGCAAGGGGATGCTGGCGGGGTAGGTGCGTGCGTAGTAACTGGCGACGTGCTGGGCGGATTGCTTGAACATGCCTTGGCCTCGTGAAATTTTTTATGATTATTTTCATGAAAATTTAGCAGCTGATTTTCATCGCGCCAGTCGAGTCACGTTGGCGCTATGATCGGGTGGCCCTACAGAGGCCCCACGCACCTGCCAGGACTACCTATGCGCCGCCTGCCTTCCCTGACTGCCCTGCGTACCTTCGAGTGCGCTGCCCGCCACGGCCACTTCGGCCGCGCCGCCGCCGAACTGTGTGTGACTGACAGTGCGGTGAGCCACCAGATCCGCCAGCTCGAGGAACAGCTTGGGGTCACTTTGTTCGAACGCGTTGGCCGCCAGGTGCGGCCCAGCGCCGAGGCCGAGCGGCTGTTGCATCACCTGCAGCAGGCCTTCGAGCTGATCGGCAAGGCCTGTGACGAGCTGCGCGACCCGGCATCGCAGGCGGTGCTACGGGTGGCGGTGACTGCCGAGCTTGCACAGAAATGGCTGGTGGCGCGGCTCGCCGCCTTCAGCGGCCGTTACCCGCACATCACCCTGCACCTGCTCGAGCAGCCGATCGCCGCAGGGGCCCCGGCCTTGGATGTCGACCTGGCCATCACCTATGGCACCAGCACACTCGACGCCAGTACCCACTTCGTCAGGCCCTTGCCGCTGCTGCAGTTCTTTCCGGTGTGCAGCCCTGGCCTGTTCAACCAGGGCGGCCTCAAACGCCCACGCGACTTGGTGCGCCATTGCCTGTTGCACGACGACCAGGACGGCCGGACCTGGACCACCTGGCTGGCTACCCATGCCGACGATGCCCTGCCCACGCGCCAGCTCTACTTCCCGCATGCGGCGCTGGCACTGGAGGCGGCGCTGCTGGGGCAGGGCGTGGCCATGGGGGACAACCTGACCTGCCAGGCCGACCTGCAGAGCGGCAGGTTGGTGCGGCCTTTCAGTGCCAGCGTCACCGCGCAGGGGCAATACGCACTGGTGTGCGAGCGCTTGCGCCTGGAACGGGCTGCAGTGGCGCACTTCATCGAATGGTTCATCGAACAGCTGGGCGATAGCTGAATTGAATTCAGCTATCGCTGAGTTTTCATCGTTGGAAGCGTCAGGCCAGCCAGCGTAGCGTGCAGTCATCACTCACCGACACGAGGTTGACCCATGGCACGTTCGCTCACCACCACGCCCAAGGCCGATGGTTTCCGCTTGCCTGGCGAATTCGAGCCCAAGGCAGGCTGCTGGCTCGGTTGGCCCGAGCGGCCAGATGTGTGGCGCAATGGCGCCAAGCCGGCACAGAAGGTCTGGGTCGAAATCGTCAGCGCCATTGCGTCCAGTGAACCGGTCACGGTTTGCGCGTCCGCTGCCCAGTACGCCAATGCGCGGCGCCTGCTGCCGGCGCAGGTGCGGGTGGTGGAGATGACCTGCAACGACACCTGGTTCCGAGACAGCGGCGCGTGCTTCGTGGTCAACGACAACAGCGGCCAAGTGCGCGGCGTGGACTTTGAATTCAATGCGTACGGTGGCTTGGACGGCGGTCTTTATTACCCGTGGGACAAGGACGACCAGATCGCCCAGAAAATGCTCGAAATCGAAGGTTTGGACCGCTATCGCGCGCCGTTGATTGCCGAACTCGGCGGAATTCAGAGCGACGGCCAGGGTAGCCTGCTGACCACTGAGCAGTGCTTGCTCAACCGTAACCGCAATGCCCACCTGGGCAAGGAGGAGGTCACGCGCCGGCTTGAGGACTACCTGGGCGCCGACCAGGTGATCTGGTTGCCGCGCGGTTGCAAGTTCGACGAAACCGATGGCCATGTCGACGACCTGGCGTGTTTCGTGCGGCCGGGTGAAGTGGTGCTGCAGTGGACCGACAACCGGGACGACCCGCAGTGGGAGATCTACCAGGAGGCGTACGACATACTGCGCAGTACCCGCGATGCCCGCGGGCGGGAGTTGAAGGTTCACAAGCTGCCCCAGCCCGAGGTGCTGCAGTGGACGGCCGAGGAAGCAGCCGGCCTGGACCAGGTCGAAGGCACTCACGTGCGGGAGGCCGGCACGCGGATTTGTGCGTCGTACATCAACTACTACGCCGGCAACACGGCCATCGTCGTGCCGCTGTTCGGTGACCGCAATGACAGTGTTGCCCAGGCCACCCTGGCCGAGCTGTTCCCTGGCCACCGCATCATTGGCATCGAGAACTCGCGGGAAATCCTGCTAGGTGGCGGCAATGTCGCCTGCATCAGCATGCCGCAATATGCCGGAGGCCGTCGCTGATGAAACCAACCCTGCTGGCGGCTGCGCTCACGCTGGGCTGCGCGGTGTCGGCGGCCCAGGCGGCCGACGCAGAGCAGCCAACCGTTAACCTGTATATCTGGGGCGAATACCTTGCCCCGGACACGCTGACCAACTTCGAGAAAGAAACCGGCATCCGTGTGGTTGCCGACCACTTCGACTCGCTGGAAACCGCAGAGACCAAGTTGCTCACCGGCGGCAGTGGCTACGACGTGGTGCTCAGTGCCGGCCAGCACCTGAGCCGGGCGATAGCCAGCGGTGCGCTGCAGCCTTTGGACAAGGCGCAGCTACCGCACCTGGCAGGTATCGGTGAGGAGTTTCGCCAGCACATGGCGATGTACGACCCTGGCAACCGGTATGCCGGGACCTACGCCTGGGGTACCACCGGCGTCGGTTACCAGCAGCAGGCTGTGACGGCGCGCATGGCCGAGGCGCCGGTAGGCAGCTGGGCGATGCTGTTCGACCCGCAAGTGGTGGCCAAATTCGCCGACTGTGGGGTCAGCCTGCTCAACGACCCCAACGAGGTGTTCGCCGCGGTGATGCGCTACATGGGCCTGGACATCAATCAGCAGCGCCTGGAGGACCTGAAAGCTGCAGAACTGCAACTGCGCAAGATTCGGCCGTATATCCGCTACTTCGACAACGACCGCAATATCAATGACCTGGCCAACGGCGAAACCTGCGTGGCGATGTCGTGGAACGGCAACGTGGCGATCGCCCAGGCCCAGGCGCAGCAGGCGGGCAAGGCGTTCAACCTGGCGTACAGCATCCCGCAGGAGGGCACGCTGATCTGGCTGGATGCATTGGTGGTGCCCAAGGATGCCCCGCATCCCCAGGCAGCCTGGAAGCTGCTGGACTACCTGATGCGGCCGGAGGTGATTGCGCCGATTACCGATACCATCCATTACGCCAACGCGATCACGGCGGCGGACGGGTTGGTGGACCCGCAGATCCGCAACGCGCCTGGCACTTATCCGCCGGCGCAGGTGAGGGCACGGTTGTATGGCAAGAACGACAACGGCAAGGCGTTCAACCGTGAACTGACGCGAGCGTTCAGCCGGCTGAAAAGTGGCAGGGGTTGACCGGCACCGCTCGCCGGCCCACAGGGGCGCATAGCGCCCCTGCTAACGCTTCAGCGCCCAAGCCAGTCGATCAGGGTGGTGTTGAAGCGCCGTGGCTCCTCGATCTGCGGTGCGTGCCCCATGCCCTCGAAGGTCACCAGCTCGCCTTGGGGAATCAGCTTGGCCACGTGCGGCCCCAGCTCTTTGTACTTGCCCAGCCGCGCCTTGACCTCGGGCGGTGCGATGTCGCTGCCAATGGCCGTGGTGTCCTGGTCGCCGATCAGCAGCAGGGTCGGCATCTTCAAGTCTTTGAACTCGTGGTACACCGGTTGGGTGAAGATCATGTCGTAGATCAGCGCCGAGTTCCACGCCACGGCTTCATGCCCAGGGCCCTTGTTCAGCCCCGCCAGCATCTGCACCCAACGCTCGTACTCAGGTTTCCAGCGCCCTGCGTAATAAGTCTTGCGCTCGTATTCACGCACGCCGTCGGCATCGAGCTTGAGCTCGCGGGCATACCACTGGTCCACCGTGCGGTAGGGCACGCCGAGGGCTTTCCAGTCTTCCAGGCCGATCGGGTTGACCATGGCCAGGCGCTCGACCTGTTGCGGGTACATCAACGCGTAACGGGTGGCGAGCATGCCGCCGGTGGAATGGCCGAGGATGATCGCTTGCTTGACGCCCAGTTGCTCCAGCAGGGCATGGGTGTTGCTGGCCAGCTGCTGGAAGCTGTATTGGTAATAGCCTGGCTTGCTTGAAGTGCAGAAGCCGACCTGGTCGGGCGCGATGACCCGGTAACCCGCCTGGCTCAAGGCATCGATGGTGGTTTCCCAGGTGGCGGCGCAGAAATTCTTGCCATGCATCAGCACCACGCTGCGGCCGTTGGCCTGGCCTTTGGCAGGCACGTCCATGTAGCCCATCTGCAGGCTCTGCCCCTGGGACTGGAAGTCGAAATGCTTGAGGGGGTGGGGGTAGCTGAAGCCTTCGAGCTGCTTGCCGTAAGTGGGGGATTCGGCGGCGATGGCAGGGGCGCCGATGAGGCAGGCCAGGGCCAGGGCGGTTGCGCGTAGCATGGGGGCACTCCGTGTAGGACCATGTAGGAATTGGCGACTGTAACAGCCGTAAAGGCACCTTAAACGTTAAAGGTGTTACCAGGCATGAAACCAACCTAGGGTAATCACCGCTACGACCAGGTAACGCCCGCCCTTGGCCAGGGTTACCAGGAGTAGGAAACGCCAGAACGGCTCACGCATGATCCCGGCAATCAGCGTCAACGGGTCGCCGATCACCGGCATCCAGCTCAGCAGCAATGACCATTGCCCCCAGCGCTGATAGCGCTGCTGGGCACGTTCCAGCTGGCGGGCGCTGAACGGGAACCAGCGCTTGTCGCGCAGGTGTTCGATGGCCCGCCCCAGCAGCCAGTTGACCACCGAGCCCAGCACGTTGCCCAGGGTGGCGACCAGCAACAGGGTCAGCCAGGCGCCAGGTTGGCGCAGCAGCAGGCCCACCAGCACCGCCTCCGACTGCAGCGGCAGCAGGGTGGCGGCGCCAAAAGCGCTGAGAAACAGCGCCCAGAGGCTCAGCATCAGTAGTTGGCGACAACGCTGTCCTGGCCATCGCGGGTTACCCCGATGACCTGATAGGCGTCCTTGCGATCCCCCATTTCCATGCCTGGCGAGCCCACCGGCATGCCGGGCACGGCCAGGCCTATGAGGTCGTTGCGCTTGGCCAGCAGGCGCACCTGCTCGGCCGGGACATGGCCTTCGACGAACTTGCCGTCGATCACCCCGGTGTGGCACGAAGCCAGCCGCGGCGCCACGCCCAGCCGCTGCTTCACGGCACTCATGTTCGGCTCGACATGGTCGTTGACGGTAAAGCCGTTGTCACGGAGGTGGCTGATCCAGGCCTTGCAGCAACCGCAGTTGGGGTCGCGGTAGACGTCGATGGTTTCGCCAGCCTGGGCCAGCCCGGTGATGGCCAGCAGGCCGAGCGCGATCAGGTGTTTATGCAGCATGGTCAAACGACTCCTGTGGTCAGGCAGGCGCCCGCCCGCCATGCAAATGAGCTGCAGAATAGCGCAGGCGGCTTTCAGGCGCGATGTGCGCTGGCATGATCCTCACCCGCAGCTGTCAGCTGGCTGAACCGGACATTACATTTTTGTCAGCCAGTTCGTCCTGGCACAGGTCGCGCATCAGCAAGCCGTATTCCAGCGCTACCTGCTCCGGGATCGGCAGGTAGACCACATGGCCGTCCCCGGGCGCCACGTCGATGGCCTGCTGCTGGCGGCCGTACAGGTTGTGCAGGTCGAAATGATAATTGCCGCGCGGGGTCATCAGCTCCAGGTGATCGCCTACTGCGAAGCGGTTCTTCACCTTGACTTCGGCACGGCCGTCCACCCGGGCACCGGTCAGTTCGCCGACGAACTGCTGACGCTCGGACAGCGAATTGCCCCGCTGGTAGTTCTGGTATTCGTCGTGCACATGGCGACGCAGGAAACCTTCGGTGTAACCCCGTTGGGCCAGGGATTCGAGGTTATCCATCAGGGCCCTGTCGAACGGGCGCCCGGCGGCGGCATCGTCTATGGCCTGGCGGTACGACTGCACGGTACGGGCGCAGTAGAAGTGCGACTTGGTGCGGCCTTCGATCTTCAGGGAGTGCACGCCCATGGCCGCCAGCCGCTCGACGTGCTGGATGGCGCGCAGGTCCTTGGCATTCATGATGTACGTGCCATGTTCATCTTCGAAGGCGGGCATCTCGGTGCCGGGGCGGTTGCTTTCGTGCAGCAGGAACACCTGATCGGTCGGTGCGCCCAGGCCCAATGTCGGCTCGACCTCGCGCACGATGTCGCCGGCCGCGTTTTCAGTAGCTGGGGTGGCGTTGTACTTCCAGCGGCAGGCGTTGGTGCATGTGCCCTGGTTGGCATCGCGCTTGTTGAGGTAGCCCGACAGCAGGCAGCGGCCAGAGTAGGCCATGCACAGGGCGCCGTGGACAAACACTTCCAGTTCCATGTCCGGCACGTGCTGGCGGATTTCGCCGATTTCTTCGAGTGACAGTTCCCGCGACAGGATCACCCGGCTCAAGCCCAGACGTTGCCAGAACTGCACGCTGGCCCAGTTGACCGTATTGGCCTGTACTGAGAGGTGTACAGCCATCTGCGGGAAGTGCTGGCGCACCAACATGATCAGGCCGGGATCGGACATGAT
Source organism: Pseudomonas sp. NPDC089758 (assembly GCF_044748705.1). Taxonomy (NCBI): domain Bacteria; kingdom Pseudomonadati; phylum Pseudomonadota; class Gammaproteobacteria; order Pseudomonadales; family Pseudomonadaceae; genus Pseudomonas; species Pseudomonas sp. NPDC089758. The sequence continues at coordinate 515,520 of NZ_JBIVGN010000001.1, read as the reverse complement.
CAGTGCATCGGGCGCCATGTCGATCACGGGCGCCAGGTCCTTGAGAAAGGTCTTGAGCTTGGCGTTGTGCGGCGCGATGTTGACCACCACGTAAAAGCGCTTGCCCCGTGCATGAGCCTCCTGGATGCCCAGCGCCAGGTTGGCATGGTCGAATTCGTTGTTGCGCACCCGCAGGCTGTAGCGTGGCTGGCCGGCGTAGACCGCGTCGGCGCCATAGGCGAATGCATAGCGCATGGTCTTGAGGGTGCCGGCAGGGGCCAGCAATTCAGGCTTGGCAGGAGCGTTCATATGTGTACCGGGACAAAAGGCACGGATGGTAAGGCCCGCATGCGGCGGATGAATTGATTTGAATCAACACCGGGGTGGCACTTTTGCCCGGGTAGTGTGCACTAACGTCCAGCACTCACGAGGAACCGCCATGAACCAAACCGCTTTGCAGAACAAGGCCCTGGCAGTATTGCTGGCGCTGGTGACCATTGCCTTCGGCTGGATCCTGCTGCCGTACTATGGCGCCATCTTCTGGGCGGTGATCCTCGGCATCCTGTTCGCGCCACTGCAGCGGAACCTGCTGATCCGCTTCGGCAGGCGACGTAACCTGACGGCGGTGACCACCTTGCTGATTTGCCTGTTGGTAGCCATCTTGCCAGTGATCATCACCAGTGCCTTGCTGGTGCAGGAGGGCGCTACCCTTTACCAGCGTATCGAGAGCGGGGAACTGGATATCGCCGGCTATGTCGAGCGCGGCATGAACATGCTGCCGCCTTTCTTGCAGCACAGCCTGGACAGCATGGGCATGGGCAACCTGGAAGGGTTGCGCGACAAAATCACCAAATGGGCCACCCAGGGCAGCGAGATACTGGCCACTCAGGCCTTCAGTTTTGGCCAGGGTACCTTCGAGTTTCTGATCAGCTTCGGCATCATGCTCTACCTGCTGTTCTTCTTTCTGCGTGAGGGCGCAGAGGTGGCGCGGCGGGTACGCCTGGCCGTACCGCTGCCAGAGCACCAGAAGCGCCGCCTGCAGTTGAAGTTCAACCGTGTGGTGCGCGCCACGGTCAAGGGCAATGTGCTGGTGGCGATCACCCAGGGCGCCCTGGGCGGTTTCATCTTCTGGGTACTGGATATACCGAGCGCACTGGTCTGGGCGGTGCTGATGGCGTTTCTGTCACTGCTGCCGGCAGTGGGCGCGGGGATCATCTGGGCACCGGTGGCGGCGTACTTCCTGCTGACCGGGGCGATCTTGCAGGGGGTGATCCTCACCGCCTTCGGCGTGCTGGTGATTGGCCTGGTGGACAACCTGTTGCGGCCGATCCTGGTGGGCAAGGATACGCGGATGCCCGACTACCTGATTCTGGTGTCCACCTTGGGTGGGCTGGCCGTATTCGGCCTCAACGGGTTCGTGATCGGGCCGCTGATCGCGGCGCTCTTCATTTCCAGTTGGGGGATTTTCGCTGCGACCAAACCGCAGGTGCAGTTGCCTCAATAGGGGGCTGCCGCGCAGCCCATGCCGGCCTCAACGGAAACTGTATGAAACCCCGGCATAGACGCCAAACCCTTCCCCTGGCGTCGACCGGGCAATGTCCTGCCCGGCATCGTCGTACCCCGGCGTGACTGTCGCCGCATAGCGTTCGTTGGTCAGGTTGCGCAGGTCAAGCCAGGTCTGCCAGTCCTGTTTCGGCGAGTCCCAGCCCAGCCGCGCACCGAGCAGTGCATAGGCATCGGCGTGGTAACTGTTGGCGTAATCGACTTGCACCTTGGACGCCATCTGCGTGTTGACCCCGGCATAGAAGCCGCTTGGCCAGTCGTAGCGCAGTTCGGCCTGGTAGTAATGCATGGGAATCCCAGGCAGGCGGTTGTCGCCGAAGGTATCGTCGTCCCGGTAGTGGAAATCGCTGAACGTGTAGGCCTGGCGCAAACTGAGCTTACCCGTGCCAGGGTGCTCCCAGAGGGTGCTGTCCAGGCCGGCCTCCACGCCTTGGTGCACCGTGGCGCTGGCATTGACCTCCTTGGCCGGGAGCCCCGCCTCGATTTCGACGGCCAACAGTTCATGGCGCACTTGCGAGTAGTACCAGGCCAGGTCCCAGCGGCCCAGCGCCGAATCGCCGCGCGCGCCCAGCTCCAGCGTGGTGGCGGTCTGGTTTTGCAGTTCGATCGGCTGCGTGGCGACCGTGGAGCTCCAGATCAGTGACCATGGGTGGGGTGGCTCCACGGACCGGCTCAGGTTGCCGTACACCTGCAACTGCGGGTCGATGTCATAGCGCAGGCCCAAGCGCGGTGCATAGTCCCAGTCATGTTGGCTCACCTTGCCGCCATCCTGCGGATAGGTGACCGCACTTTCACGGCGTGTGTAGATCATCGCCAGGCCAGTGGTCAGCCACAGGTCAGGGATCAGCTCCAGATCGTTGCCGACGTGCAGGACGGTATCCGACCCCTGGTAGCTGAAATCGCGGCTGCGTGCGCCGAAGTTGTCGCCCGTGCTGCGGGCGAACTGCGATGCGCCGCTGTTGGGTAGGTGCTTGGTGGTTCGCCAGCCCACGGTGGTGTTGCTCTGGTGGCCCAGCAGGGTGTCGCGGCGTATGTAGTTCAGCGTGCCGCTGACATCGGTATAGGCGACCTTCAGGCGCATCGGGCCTTCACGCAGGTCCATGGGGAAGTCGTGGTACACCAGCCCGGCCTCCACACGGGCATCGTCCTCGAGGTAGAAGGTGGTCTTGTTGGCCACCCAGGTGCTGCCCGGTTGCGGCCGGCTGTCGTCACGCGCCAGGTAGGCGGCGTTGGCGGCACGAGGGTGGTGCTTGATCTGGTCCTTGGTCAGGCGCCCGGCCAGGTCGTTCTCGGTTTCCCGGTAGCGCAGGTAGAAGCGCGTCTCCAGGTTGGGGTTGAACCGATAACCAACGTTGGCTGCGATGCCTTTGGCACTGCCGCTGCTGTGCGCCTGGTAGCCGTCGTATTCCGAGTCGGTGAGTGCTACGTAATAGTCGAGGTTGCCCAAAACCTGACCAGAGCTGATGTGCCTGTGCTGATAGCCACGGCTGCCGGCCTCGTAGCGCACCTGCAACGGTGCGGCATCGTAGCCGGTATGCGTTACGTAGTTGATTGCGCCGCCCAGCGCCAGCGCGCCCTGATCGAAGCCGTTCGCCCCTCGCAACACGTCGGCGCGGCTCAGCCACAGCGGCTCGAACAGCTCGTAAGGGGTACCGCCCGGGCCAGTCAGCGGCAGGCCGTCGAACAGCGTGTACACCCCTGAACCGTGTGCCCCGGGTGCACGGTTGATGCCTGAGCCGCGGATGGACAGCTTGATGCCATCGTTACCGGCCGACTGGGCGAACACCCCCGGCTGGTAGGCCAGCACGTCCTGGTTGCTGGCCACCCGTCCTTGCCCCACGCGCTGCATGTCCACCAGGTTGCTGGCGCCAGGCACTGCCTGCAGACGCTCGCGGGCGTCTTCCAGTTCGCTGTGTGCTTCGTCACTGATCAGCACCTCACCCAGCTCGACCGCAGGTGCGGCAGACACGTGCTGGGCGACAGCGAAAAGGGCCGCAAGGCCAATGCAGGGCGAGGGGGGCAACACGGGGCGCATCGTACAACTCCAGGTGAAAAGGGTAGGCAACGGCGTTGTGACGAGCGAAACGCCGCGCAGAGCACGGAGAGTTTCAGTTAATTGAAAGCAGCCATTGAGGACGAGTGTGTAGGACGGCGGTTTACAAAGCGTATGAATGGCACGGGTGTTTTGCGATTCGTATGGTGGAGTCCTACCGCGTCAGTCCCATAGCTGACGTGAACTGGCCATGATTGTTTGGAGTTCGGTGATGAAAGCCAATACGCGACAGAGCGAAGGTAGCCAAGTGGATACGCCTATTCGCCTGACCCCGCGAGAGCAGCAGGTATTGCTGTGGTGTGCCTATGGCAAGAGTTCGTGGGAAATCGGTCAGATCCTGCAGTGCCAGGAATCGACGGTGAATTTCCATGTGGGCAATATCCTGCGCAAATTCGATGTAACCACTCGCGTCGCCGCCGTGATCAAGGCCATTCGCTACGGCATGCTCGCAGAGCAGTGAGGCACTCATGAATGAAGTCGCATTGATTGAAGGCGCTTTGTCCAGCGTCGTACCGTGGCTCGAGCGCGATGGGCGGGTGCTTTTCGGTGCAGTGTTGGGCGCTTTGCTGGTCAGCGCGGTGCGGGATCGGCTGGTCATCGTTTCGCGCAAGCGGCTTACGATGGGCAAGCAAGCCTTGCTGGCCCTGCTCAGCGTTGGCGTGGGTTACCTGTTCGAACCGCTGTTGCAAGGCTTGGCCCCCATGCTTTCCCGCGGCATGGCTGCTTTCGTGGCGGCGGTCGTGGTGGTGCCGATCAGCCTCAAGGTCATGGTATGGCTCGAATCGGTGGACCTTCGAGAAATCGTCCAGCGTTGGCGCCGTCGCGGTTAACCCTCGGAGGTATTCGGCAGACGGTAGGCGAGTGCATCCAGTTTCTTCTCCAACGCCTGGATGCGCTGCTTGTCCTTGATGTACAGCAGCGTGGCCTCGCGGTCGGTGCGTGACAGGCTGCGCAAGCGTTCGAGCATGTCATCTTCCCAGCCTTCCGCGGTGTGCAAGGTACGCCCGCGCTCACCCATCAACAGCCAGTCCAGCGAGCACGCGTGCTGCCGGGCAATATCTACGCATAATGAGTATGGGATGCTGTCCCGTACCTTCCAACTGCTCAGCGTCTGCGGGCTTACACCCAGCGCTCTGGCCAGTTGGGCGTCGCTTTCGGACTGGGTAATTTGCTTGAGGCGAGTCAGCACCGAGGCGAAAAAGCGGCTACTCATAACAGATATCCATAGCTGGTTTAATGACATTCCCTAGGCTTAAACTACTCGTTATGAATAATAACCCTGCAAAATGAGGAACATTATCGGCATGAACAGCAGTTTGATGAAAATCCCTTCTTATACCGTAGGCAATACTGACACAAATGGACGATCAACCTTACAGCCTATGCCATCGCTCGGCCTTTACAGGTATCTACCGTGAGTACTTACAAGCTGGTCTGCCCCCATTGCCATAGCCGGATGCGCATACGCACCAGCGAAGGGCGCCACATTTTCCTCAGAGTGGCCTATTTGCAATGCACCACAGAGGCCTGTGGCTGGTCGGTGAGGGCCGAGTTCGAAATGACCCATGAACTGTCACCCAGTGGGATGCCTAATCCGGATGTGTACTTGCCATCGGCCAGCAGTGATGTACGCAGGACGGCACTGCGCCGCAGTGAAGATGTTGCGCCAGGCAGGCAAACGGAAGGTTAGCGTAGCCGGCACGGCATGCAGCGCAGATAAAAAAACACCCCGCATAAGCGGGGTGTTTGGTATTGCCGGGTTGATCAGCCGATCAGTTGCAGGCCAGCCTGCTGGACCATGTCCAGCAATGGCTGCGGGTATACGCCCAGGACGAAGGCGAGAATGGCGATCGCCAGCAGCATGACGCCGCCAGTGCGCTGTTCCCACTTCAGCGGCGCATCGTGGCGGCGCAGGTTCGGCTCGACCAGGTACAGGGTGACCATCACGCGCAGGTAGTAGTAAACGCCGATGGCGCTACCGACCACCAGGGCACCGACCAGCCACCACAGGTGCGACTCGACGCCAGTGGCGATGATGTAGAACTTGCCGATGAAGCCCGCGGTCAGCGGGATACCGGCCAGCGACAGCATCATCACGGTCAGCACTGCGGTCAGGTACGGGCGGCGCCAGAACAGGCCGCGGTACTCGTACAGCGCATCGGCATCACGGCCGCCGTAAGGCGAGGACATCAGGGTGATGACACCGAAGGCACCCAGGCTGGTGATCACGTAGGTGACCAGGTACACGCCCATCGCTTCCATGGCCAGGCCCTTGCTGGCGATCAGGGCGATGAGCAGGTAGCCGAAGTGGGCGATGGACGAGTAACCGAGCAGACGCTTGAGGTTGCTCTGGGTCAGCGCCAGCAGGTTACCGACCAGGATCGAGGCGACCGCAATCACCGCCAGCACGGTGCTCAGCACGCCGCTGCTGGCAGCAGGGGAGAGCATGAACAGGCGTACCACCACGGCGAACACCGCGACCTTGCTCGCGGTAGCCAGGAACGCGGCGACCGGCGCCGGGGCGCCTTCGTACACGTCCGGGGTCCACAGGTGGAAGGGTACCAGCGACAGCTTGAAGGCCAGGCCGACCAGCATCATGCCCAGGCCCAGTTGCGCCAGCAGGCTTGGCGTGCTGGTGGCGGCCAGGGCTTTGCCGATCTGGTCGAAGCTCAGGCTGCCGGCATCGGCATACAGCAGGGCCATGCCGAACAGCAGGAAGGCCGAGCCTGCGGCCGACAGCACCATGTACTTGATACCGGCTTCCAGCGAACGCTTGTTGAAGAAGGCATACGCCACCAGGCCGTAGACCGGCACCGACAGCAGCTCCAGGCCGATGAACAGGCCGGCCAGGTGGTTGGCGCTGACCAGCACCAGGCCACCGAGTGCCGACATCAGCAGCAGCAGGTAGAGTTCTTCACGGTTGCCCGGGAAACCCTTGGCGCCTTCACCCAGATAGGCGTGAGCCAGTGTGACGCAGGCCAGCGTGGCCACCAGAACGATCGCCATGTACAGGCAGGCGAACTTGTCGATGGTGACCAGCGAGGTCACGGCCAGCGGCGCGACCTTCAGCGCCGGCAGGATCGACAGCAGGGCCAGGTTCAGGCCCACGGTGGACAGCAGGAAGGTCTGCGAGTGGTTGCGCTTCCAGGCGATCGCCAGCATCACCACCACCGTGGTGATGGTGGTGATCAGCATCGGCGCCAATGCGATGAAGTGTTGAGTGGTGAATTCCATAGCGCTCTTACCGGGCCGAAGCGAGTTGAGTGAAAGCGGAGCCAAGCCACTGCTGCACACCGCTCATGGTGGCGGCAGAAGTGTCGAGGAACGGCTGCGGGTACACACCAAGCACGATCAGCAGCACCGCCAGGCCCAGCACCATGATCAGCTCGCGGCCGTCCATGCCGGCCAGCACGGTGTCGCTCTTGCTTGGGCCGAAGTAGGCACGGTGGATCATGATCAGCGAGTAGACCGAGCCGAAGACCAGGCCGGTGGTGGCGATCACGGTGATCCACGGCACGCTGGCGAAGCTGCCGATCAGGATCAGGAACTCGCCAACGAAGTTGCCGGTGCCTGGCAGGCCCAGCGATGCAGCGGCGAAGAACAGGCTGATGGCGGGCAGGTAGGCGATGCGGTGCCACAGGCCACCCATCTGGCGCATGTCACGGGTATGCAGGCGCTCGTACAGCTGGCCGGACAGGATGAACAGCGCGGCAGCCGACAGGCCGTGGGCCAGCATCTGGATCACCGCGCCTTGCAGGGCCTGCTGGCTGCCGGAGTAGATACCGATCAGCACGAAGCCCATGTGCGAAACGCTGGAGAAGGCGATCAGGCGCTTGATGTCGGTTTGCGCGAAGGCCAGGAAGGCACCGTAGAAGATGCCAATCAGGCCCAGGGTCATGGCGATCGGTGCAAACTCGGCCGAAGCGTTGGGGAACAGCGGCAGGGCGAAGCGCAGCAGGCCGTAGGCGGCTGTCTTCAGCAAGATGCCCGCCAGGTCCACGGAGCCTGCGGTCGGTGCCTGGGCGTGTGCATCAGGCAGCCAGGAGTGGAACGGCACCACCGGCAGCTTTACCGCGAAGGCGATGAAGAAGCCCAACATCAGCAGGTACTCGACGCCCGCCGGCAGTTCGGCCTTGAGCAAGTCGCTGTAGTTGAAGGTCAGCACGCCGGTGGTGTTGTAGTTGACAAGCACCAGGCCAAGGATCGCCACCAGCATGATCAGGCCGCTGGCCTGGGTGAAGATGAAGAACTTGGTGGCGGCGTAGATCCGCGTCTTCTTGCCGTCTGCCGAGCTGTGACCCCAGAGCGCGATGAGGAAATACATCGGCACCAGCATCATTTCCCAGAAGAAGAAGAACAGGAACAGGTCCAGTGCCAGGAACACACCGACCACGCCGCCGAGGATCCACATCAGGTTGAGGTGGAAGAAGCCGACGTGGCGCTGGATCTCTTTCCAGGAGCACAGTACCGAGAGCACACCGAGCAGGCCGGTGAGCAGGATCATCAGCAGCGACAGGCCATCGAGGGCCAGGTGGATGCTGATGCCGAAGCGCTTGATCCACTCGACCTTGTATTCGAGTGCCCAGGCAGGTTCGGCGCCCGGTGCAGGCGCCAGGGTGTAGTCGCCGGTGCCCCACAGCCACAGGCCGATGCCGAGCAGCAGGGACATGGTCAGCAGCGCGATCCAGCGCGGCAGGGTGGAGCCGAAGCGCTCACCCAGCCAGCACAGGAAGCCGCCGATGAAAGGGATCAGGATCAGCCAAGGCAAAATCATGACGGGTTGGTTTCCTTTGGCAAAGTCGCAAGATTCATAGTCATACCGCAGCCACTACCACCGCACCGAGTACCAGCACGGCGCCAACGGCGATCGAGGCGGTGTACCAGCGCAGCTGACCGGTCTCGGTCTTGCTCATGGCGACGTGGCCGCCACGCGCCATGCGGGGGATCAGGCCGATACTGCGGTCAACCGGGTCCTTGCGCAGGATGTGGCTGATCAGCAGATAAGGTTTGACGAAGAGCTTGTCGTAGATCCAGTCGAAGCCCCAGGCAGCGAACCACCAGGCCGACAGGACACGGCCGATGCTGCTGTTGGCGACGGCGCTGACGAAGCGGCGCTTGCCCAGGAACAGCAGGGCCGACAGCAGGATACCGGCGATGGCGATGGCGCCCGAGGCGATCTCCAGCGAGTGCTTGGCTTCACCGCCGGCATGGCCTGCGCTTTCAGGCAGCACGCCTGCCAGCGGCGGATGGATCCAGGCGCCAACGAAGGTCGACAGCACGATCAGCACGCCCAGCGGCAGCCAGTGGCTGATGCCGTGGCCGGCGTGGGCCTCGGTCTTGGCTTCGCCATGGAAGGCGATGAAGATCAGGCGGAAGGTGTACAGCGAGGTCATGAACGCACCGACCAGGCCGGCGTACAGCAGGCCGGTATTGCCGCTGGCGAAGGCTTCCCAGAGGATCTCGTCCTTGGAGTAGAAGCCGACGGTCAGGATCGGCAGGGCGGCCAGGGCGGCACCACCGACCACGAAGCTGGCGTAGGCCAGCGGCAGTTTCTTCCACAGGCCGCCCATCTTGAAGATGTTCTGCTCGTGGTGGCAGGCAACGATCACCGCACCCGAGGCAAGGAACAGCAGGGCCTTGAAGAAGGCGTGGGTCATCAGGTGGAAGATTGCCGCGTCCCAGGCACCCACGCCCAGCGCCAGGAACATGTAGCCGATCTGGCTCATGGTCGAGTAGGCGAGGATACGCTTGATGTCGGTCTGCACCAGCGCAGCGAAGCCTGCCAGTACCAGGGTCACGCCACCGACCACACCTACAAGGTGCAGGATGTCCGGCGCCAGCAGGAACAGGCCGTTGGTGCGGGCGATCAGGTACACGCCTGCGGTCACCATGGTGGCGGCGTGGATCAGTGCCGAAACCGGGGTAGGGCCTGCCATCGCGTCGGCCAGCCAGGTCTGCAGCGGCAGCTGTGCCGATTTACCCACCGCACCACCGAGCAGCATCAGCGTGGCCAGCACCATCCAGGTGTCGCCAGCCTGGAATTTCTGTGGTGCCAGCACCAGCAGTTCCTGCACGTTCAGGGTGCCCAGCTGGGCGAACAGGATGAACAGGCCGATGGCCATGAACACGTCGCCGATACGGGTGACGATGAAGGCCTTGAGTGCCGCGTTACCGTTGTTGCGGTTGCTGTAGTAGAAACCGATCAACAGGTACGAGCACAGGCCCACGCCTTCCCAGCCGAAGTAGATGAACAGCAGGTTATCGCCCAGGATCAGGAACAGCATGCTGGCGATGAACAGGTTGGTGTAGGAGAAGAAGCGCGAGTAACCGGCTTCGCCACGCATGTACCAGGACGCGAACAGGTGAATCAGGAAGCCGACGCCAGTGACCACGCCGAGCATGGTGACCGACAGGCCGTCCAGGTACAGGGTGAAGTTCGGCGCGAAGCCGTCCACCGACATCCACTGCCACAGCAGCTGGCTGTACGCACCGCCTTCAGGCGGGGCGACATTGAATTGCCAGATGACGTAGGCCGCCACGGCGGCCGAGAGGCCGACCGAGCCGACGCCGATCAGGGCGGACAGGTTCTCCGAGAACCGCCCGCGCGAGAACGACAGCAGCAGGAAGCCGATCAGGGGGAAGACGAAAGTCAGGAAGAGAAGGTTCATCCGCGCATCTCACTGGCAGCATCGATGTCGAGAGTGTGGAAGCGGCGATACAGCTGCAGCAGGATCGCCAGGCCGATACTGGCCTCGGCGGCTGCCAGGCTGATCACCAGAATGAACATCACCTGGCCGTCGGGCTGGACCCAACGGGCACCGGCGACGACGAACGCCAGGGCAGAGGCGTTCATCATGACTTCCAGGCTCATGAGCACGAAGAGGATGTTGCGGCGGACCATCAGGCCAACCAGACCTAAGCAGAACAGGATGCCGGCGACCGCCAGTCCATGCTCGAGAGGGATAGCACCCATGATTTACTCCTTCGCCTCGTTGCGGCCCAGGTGGAAGGCGGTGACGGCTGCCGCGAGCAGCAGCATCGAGGCCAGTTCGACCACCAGCAGGTATGGGCCGAACAGGCTGATGCCCACTTCTTTCGGGCCCACGGTGGTGCCGCTGATGCCGGCGCCGCTCGGGGTGACGAACAGCACGTACAGCAGTTCCAGCAGCAGCAGGGTGCCGAGTATCACCGGCCCTGCCCAGATACCGGGCTTGAGCCAGCCGCGTTCCTGGGCGACCGAGGCCGGCCCGAGGTTGAGCATCATCACCACGAAGACGAACAGCACCATGATGGCGCCGGCGTAGGCGATCACTTCCAGGGCGCCTGCGAACGGCGCACCCAGGGAGAAGAAGATCATTGCCACGGAAATCAGCGAAATGATCAGGTAGAGCAGGGCGTGCACGGGGTTGGTACCGGTCACCACCCGAAGGGTGGAGACCACGGCGATCCCGGATGCGAAGTAGAAAGCGAATTCCATCTTTCTGTCCTTATGGGAGCAAGCTCTTCACGTTGATCGGCTCGGCTTCGTTCTGTGCAGAGCCTTTCGGCTTGCCAGCGATCGCCATACCCGCAACACGGTAGAAGTTGTAGTCAGGGTTCTTGCCGGGGCCGGAGATCAGAAGATCTTCTTTCTCGTACACCAGGTCCTGACGCTTGAACTCGGCCATTTCGAAATCCGGAGTCAGCTGGATCGCGGTGGTCGGGCACGCTTCCTCGCACAGGCCGCAGAAAATGCAGCGCGAGAAGTTGATGCGGAAGAACTCCGGGTACCAGCGGCCGTCCTCGGTCTCGGCCTTCTGCAGCGAAATGCAGCCGACCGGACAGGCCACCGCGCAGAGGTTGCACGCCACGCAGCGCTCTTCGCCGTCGGGGTCGCGGGTCAGGACGATGCGGCCACGATAGCGTGGTGGCAGGTACACGGGTTCTTCTGGGTACTGCAGGGTGTCGCGCTTGCGGAACCCGTGGGAGAACACCATTGCCAGGCTGCGCAGCTGAGTGCCGGTGCCCTTAACGATGTCGCCGATATATTTGAACATGGGTCAAATCCTCACTGGGCCGCGACGGCTGGCGTGTTGTAAAGCACGATCGCAGCGGTCACCAGCAAATTGATCAGGGTCAGCGGCAGGCAGAACTTCCAGCTGAAGTCCATCACCTGGTCATAGCGTGGGCGCGGGATCGAAGCGCGCAGCAGGATGAACAGCATGATGAAGAACGCGGTTTTCAGCGCGAACCACAGGAACGGCACTTGCGGCAGGATGCCGAACGGGCCGTGCCAGCCACCGAAGAACAGGGTCACCAGCAGCGCCGAGATGAGGATGATGCCGATGTACTCACCGACGAAGAACATGCCCCATTTCATGCCGGCATACTCAATGTGGTAGCCGTCGGCCAGTTCCTGCTCCGCTTCTGGCTGGTCGAACGGGTGACGGTGGGTCACGGCGACGCCGGCGATGAAGAACGTGCAGAAGCCGAAGAACTGCGGAATGATGAACCACAGGTTCTGGGCCTGGTATTCAACGATGTCACGCATGTTGAACGAGCCCACCTGCACCACCACGCCCATCAGCGCCAAGCCCAGGAACACTTCGTACGACACGGTCTGGGCCGAGGCACGCAAGCTGCCCAGCAGGGCGTACTTGTTGTTCGACGACCAGCCGGCGAACAGCACCGCGTACACCGACAGGCCGGCCATGGCGAAGAAGAACAGCAGGCCGATGTTCAGGTCGGCAACGCCCCAACCTGGGGTGATCGGGATGATCGAGAAGCCGATCAGCAGCGCGCTCATGGCCACGACCGGCGCCAGGGTGAAGATCATCTTGTCGACGAAGGGCGGGTTCCAGTCTTCCTTGAAGAACATCTTCAGCATGTCGGCGGCGATCTGGAACATGCCGAACGGGCCGACACGGTTAGGACCGTAGCGGTCCTGCCACCAGCCCAGCAGGCGGCGCTCGACGAAGCTGAGCAGGGCGCCGCAGACCACGACGGCCAGCAGCACCACGATAGCCTTGACGACCTGGATGATCACATCGATCACTTCGGGGGTGAACCAGCTCATTGTGCTGCCTCCTGCAGACCTTCGACGGGTGCACCGAAGATGGCCGGCGGGATGCCGGCCAGGCCTTTGGGCAGCGCGACCAGGCCAGCGCCCAGTTCTTCATTGATGCGCAGCGGCAGGCGCAGGGCCACACCGCCCACGTTCAGGCTCAGCAGCGCGCCTTCGTTGACGCCCAGGCGGTCGGCCTCGGACTTGGCCAGCGCCACGTAAGCGGCAGGGATGCGCTCCTGAACCGGCGCAGCGCGGGAAGAGCTTTCTTCGCTGCCGAACAGGTGGAAGAACGGTACTGCGGTCCAGGTGCCACGGGCCGGGTTGAAGGCGCCCGGAACGGTATCGAACCAGGACAGGCGATCACCGTGCGATTCGATCAGGCGCACGCCCGGGTCGCCGGCACGCAGGTGGCCACCTACCTCGTCCTGGAACTTGTTCCAGGCTTGCGGCGAGTTCCAGCCCGGCGACCAGGCGAACGGCACCTGCTGGCGCGGTTCGGCAGAGCCCGAGTAGCCTTCCATGGAGTAGGCGAACGCGGTGTCCTTGTCCTGCGGGGTACGAGGTTCGTGCACGCTGATGTTGGCGCGCATCGCGGTGCGGCCGGAGTAGCGCAGCGGCTCACGGGCCAGCTTCATGCCCTTGATGCGGAATGCCGCAGAAGGTGCTGCGTTGACGATGCCGGCCAGTTGCGGGGCGGCTTCGGCGCAGGCGCTGGTGACGTGGTCCAGCTGGGTCCAGTCGACCGGCTTGTTCAGCAGCGTGGCACGCAGGGCGTGCATCCAGCGCCAGCCTTCGTGCACCAGGATGCTGCTGTCCAGGTACTGCGGGTCGAACACCTGGAAGAAGCGCTGGGCACGACCTTCCTGGCTGACCAGGGTACCGTCGCCTTCGGCGAACGAGGCCGCCGGCAGCACCAGGTGGGCGCGCTCCAGGGTGGCGGTGTGGGAGTGGTCGGCGACGATCACGACCTTTGCCGCTGCCAGGGCAGCATCGACCTTGGCGGCCGGTACGCGGGTGTACAGGTCGTTTTCCAGCACCACGATGGCGTCGGCCTTGCCACTGATGACCGCATCCAGCGCGGCATCGACGGACTCGCCGCCGAGCATGGCCAGGCCAAGGCTGTTGGCCTCAGGTACGACCAGGCTCAGCGAGCCGTTTTTCTCGCGCAGCTTCAGGGCTTTGGCGATGTTCGCAGCTGCCTCGATCAGTGCAGGGTCGGCCAGCGAAGTACCGGCAACCACCAGCGGGCGTTTGGCCGCTACCAGGGCGCCGGCGATGCGCTCGGCCAGGGCCTTGGCTTCGTCGTCCAGGCCTGCAACGGCCGGGGCGCTCGGATCGATGGCGTGGGCCACGGCGAAGCCGATACGCGCAAGGTCGGCAGGGGCGGCGTGCACGCATTCTTCGGCAACGTCGTCCAGCTTGGTTTCGGCCAGGCTGGCGATGAACAGCGGATACAGCGCGTGCTGGCCGATGTTCTTCACCGCGGCGTCGAGCCAGGGCTGCACTTTCATGGCCTCGGCCATGGCTTCGGCCTTGCCCTTGGTCGCTTGACGTACGGCCAGGGCGACACGGGCAGCGGTCTGGGTCAGGTCTTCGCCTAGCACGAACACAGCGTCGTGGTCTTCGATGTCGCGCAGGGTCGGCACTGGCAGCGGGCTGCTATTGAGCACGTTCAGGGCCAGGCGTACGCGAGCCAGCTCACCGGCTTCCATACCCGAATAGAAGTAATCGGCACCGACCAGCTCACGCAGGCCGTAGTTGCTTTCCAGGCTGGCGCGGGGCGAGCCGATACCCACGATGGTCCGGCCGCGCAGCAGGTCGGCAGCCTTGTCCAGCGCAGCGTCCAGGCCCAGCTTGGTGCCATCGGCCAGGCGTGGCTGGCGTGGGCGGTCGGTGCGGTTGACGTAGCCATAACCGAAGCGGCCGCGGTCGCACAGGAAGTACTGGTTGACCGAGCCGTTGAAACGGTTTTCGATCCGGCGCAGTTCGCCGTAACGCTCGCCCGGGCTGATGTTGCAGCCGCTGGAGCAGCCGTGGCAGATGCTTGGGGCGAACTGCATGTCCCACTTGCGGTTGTAGCGCTCGGAGTGCGTCTTGTCGGTGAACACACCGGTCGGGCAGACCTCGGTCAGGTTGCCGGAGAACTCGCTTTCCAGTACGCCGTCTTCGACGCGGCCGAAGTACACGTTGTCGTGGGCGCCATAGACACCCAGGTCGGTGCCGCCGGCGTAGTCCTTGTAGTAGCGCACGCAGCGGTAGCAGGCGATGCAGCGGTTCATCTCGTGAGCGATGAACGGGCCGAGGTCCTGGTTCTGGTGGGTTCGCTTGGTGAAACGGTAGCGGCGCTCGTTGTGGCCGGTCATTACCGTCATGTCCTGCAGGTGGCAGTGGCCGCCTTCCTCGCACACTGGGCAGTCGTGCGGGTGGTTGGTCATCAGCCATTCGACGACGCTGGCGCGGAACGCCTTGGATTCGTCATCGTCGATGGAAATCCAGGTGCCGTCGGAGGCAGGGGTCATGCAGGACATGACGATACGACCACGGGTGTCGTTCTCGTCGGTGTACTGCTTGACCGCACACTGCCGACAGGCACCAACGCTTCCAAGCGCCGGGTGCCAGCAGAAATAGGGGATGTCGAGGCCGAGCGACAGACACGCCTGTAACAGGTTGTCTGCACCGTTGACTTCGAGCGCTTTGCCGTCTACGTGGATAGTGGCCATTGTTCAAAGTTCTTCGTTGGCCCGCGTGAGCGGGCGTGGCTAATGGAAATCTGTGAGCCTGCGGCCCGCCGCGAATCGTTCGGGCCGGCCTGCAGGCTGGCGGGTGGCACGGACCACCCGCGTTCTATCTTTTTATGCGCCGACTACAATCGGCCCGGCCTGAATAGGCTTGGCCAGGTTCGGGCGCAGGGTGCCAGCGCTTTCAGGCGCCACACCGGCCTCGAACTCCGAGCGGAAGTATTTGATGGCACTGCCCAGCGGCTCGACGGCACCGGGTGCGTGAGCGCAGAAGGTACGGCCTGGGCCGAGGAAGTTGACCAGACCCAGCAGGGTCTCGATGTCTTCGGCGCGGCCCTGGCCGTTTTCCAGGGAACGCAGCATCTTCACGCTCCACGGCAGGCCGTCCCGGCAAGGGGTGCACCAGCCGCACGATTCGCGGGCGAAGAACTCTTCCATGTTGCGCAGCAGCGAAACCATGTTGACGCTGTCGTCGACCGCCATGGCCAGGCCCGTACCCATGCGCGTGCCAACCTTGGCGATGCCGCCGGCGTACATCTGCGCGTCGAGGTGCTCGGGCAGCAGGAAGCCGGTACCGGCGCCGCCTGGCTGCCAGCACTTGAGCTTGAAGCCGTCGCGCATACCGCCGGCGTAGTCTTCGAACAGCTCGCGGGCGGTGACGCCGAACGGCAACTCCCAAAGCCCCGGGTTCTTCACCTTGCCGGAGAAGCCCATCAGCTTGGTGCCATGGTCCTCGCTGCCTTCGCGGGCCAGCGACTTGTACCAGTCGTTGCCGTTGGCGACGATGGCCGGCACGTTGCACAGGGTCTCGACGTTGTTCACGCACGTCGGCTTGCCCCACACACCTACGGCGGCAGGGAAGGGCGGCTTGGAGCGCGGGTTGGCGCGGCGGCCTTCCAGCGAGTTGATCAGTGCGGTTTCTTCACCGCAGATGTAGCGCCCGGCACCGGTGTGCACGAACAGCTCGAAGTCGAAGCCCGAGCCAAGGATGTTCTTGCCCAGCAGGCCGGCAGCCTTGGCTTCATCGATGGCGCGGTTGAGGTTCTTCGCCGCGGTGGTGTACTCGCCACGCAAGAAGATGTAGCCGCGGTAGGCCTTCAGGGCGCGGGCGCTGATCAGCATGCCCTCGACCAGCAGATGGGGCTGTTGCTCCATCAGCATGCGGTCCTTCCAGGTGTTGGGCTCCATTTCATCCGCGTTGCACAGCAGGTAGCGGATGTTCATGGATTCGTCTTTGGGCATCAGGCCCCACTTCACGCCAGTCGGGAAACCCGCGCCGCCGCGGCCCTTGAGGCCGGAGTCCTTGACGCTCTGCACGATGTCGTCGGCGGACATTTCTGCCAGCGCCTTGCGGGCGGCAGCGTAGCCGTTCTTGGCCTGGTACTCGTCGAGCCACACCGGCTCGCCGTCGTCACGCAGGCGCCAGGTCAGCGGGTGAGTTTCGGCCGAACGCGCGATGCGGTTGGCCGGGCCGAAGGAAGTGATGGTCATACGTAACCCTCCAGCAGCTTGGAAACGCCAGCAGGCTGCACGTCGCCAAAGGTATCGTCATCGATCATCAGCGCCGGGGCCTTGTCGCAGTTG
The DNA here is from genome assembly GCF_044748705.1 of Pseudomonas sp. NPDC089758. Taxonomy (NCBI): domain Bacteria; kingdom Pseudomonadati; phylum Pseudomonadota; class Gammaproteobacteria; order Pseudomonadales; family Pseudomonadaceae; genus Pseudomonas; species Pseudomonas sp. NPDC089758. The sequence continues at coordinate 498,557 of NZ_JBIVGN010000001.1, read as the reverse complement.
CCCAGGCAGCAGACCGGCAGCAGGGTGAAACGCCCGTCCGCAGTGGTCTGGCCAAGGCCGATGCCCAGTTCGCTCTGGATCTGGCTGACCACCGACTCGTGGCCGCCGATGTAGCAGACCATGCTGTCGCACACACGAATGATGTGGCGGCCCACAGGCTGGCGGAAAATCTGGCTGTAGAAAGTGGCCACACCCTCGACGTCGCTGGCAGGGATGCCCAGCACCTCACCGATGGCGTAGATGGCGCCGTCCGGCACCCAGCCGCGCGCCTTCTGGACGATCTTCAAGGCTTCGATGGACGCCGCACGCGGGTCCTCGTAGTGGTGCATTTCGTGCTCGATGGCCGAGCGCTCGGTTTCGCTCAGGGCGAAACGGTCTGTCTGGATAAGCGTGCTGTTCATGCTTAGCGGTCCACGTCAGCCATAACGAAGTCGATACTGCCCAGGTACGCAATGAGGTCGGCGACCATGCTGCCTTTGATCACCGAAGGGATCTGCTGCAGGTGCGGGTAGCTCGGGGTACGGATCCGGGTGCGGTAGCTCATGGTGCCGCCATCGCTCGTCAGGTAGTAACTGTTGATGCCCTTGGTCGCTTCGATCATCTGGAACGACTCGTTGGCCGGCATGACCGGGCCCCACGAGACTTGCAGGAAGTGCGTGATCAAGGTTTCGATGTGCTGCAGGGTGCGCTCTTTCGGCGGCGGCGTGGTCAGCGGGTGATCCGCCTTGTACGGGCCTTCCGGCATGTTGCGCAGGCACTGGTCGATGATGCGGATACTCTGGCGCATCTCCTCGACACGGACCATGCAGCGATCGTAGGCATCGCCGTTGTGGGCCAGCGGCACTTCGAACTCGAAGTTCTCGTAGCCGGAGTAGGGGCGCGCTTTGCGCAGGTCGAAGTCGCAGCCGGTGGCGCGCAGGCCGGCACCGGTGGTGCCCCATTCCAGCGCCTCTTTGGTGTTGTAGGCAGCAACGCCGATGGTGCGGCCCTTGAGGATACTGTTTTGCAGCGCGGCCTTGGTGTATTCGTCCAGGCGCTTGGGCAGCCACTCGACGAAGTCCTTGACCAGCTTGTCCCAGCCACGTGGCAGGTCGTGAGCGACGCCGCCGATGCGGTACCAGGCCGGGTGCAGGCGGAAACCGGTGATCGCTTCGATCACGGTGTAGGCGCGCTGGCGGTCGGTGAAGGTGAAGAACACCGGCGTCATGGCGCCGACGTCCTGGATGTAAGTACCCAGGAACAGCAGGTGGCTGGTGATGCGGAAGAACTCGGCGAGCATGATGCGAATCACGTCGACCTTCTGCGGCACCTGGATACCGGCCAGCTTTTCTACCGCCAATACGTACGGCAGGTTGTTCATCACCCCGCCAAGGTAGTCGATGCGGTCGGTGTAGGGGATGAAGCTGTGCCAGGACTGGCGCTCGGCCATTTTCTCGGCACCACGGTGGTGGTAGCCGATGTCCGGTACGCAGTCGACGATCTCTTCGCCGTCCAGCTGCAGCACGATACGGAACGCACCGTGCGCCGAAGGGTGGTTGGGGCCGAGGTTGAGGAACATGTAGTCCTCGTTGGCGCCCTGACGCTTCATGCCCCAGGCTTCCGGGTTGAAACGTGCCGATTCCTCTTCAAGCTGCTGCTTGGCCAGGGTCAGGCTGTAGGGGTCGAACTCGGTGGCGCGGGCCGGGTAGTCCTTGCGCAGCGGGTGGCCTTCCCAGGTCGGCGGCATCATGATGCGGCTCAGGTGCGGGTGGCCGGCAAAGTCGATGCCGAACATGTCCCAGACTTCGCGCTCGTACCAGTTGGCGTTCGGCCAGATGCCGGTCACGGTCGGCAGGTTCAGGTCGCCTTCGCTGAGCGACACCTTGATCATCACGTCGCTGTTACGCTCGACCGACAACAGGTGGTAGAACACGCTGAAATCGGCGGCAGGCAGGCCACGGCGCTGGGTGCGCAGGCGTTCGTCCACGCCGTGCAGGTCGTACAGCATGCTGTAAGGTTTGGAAACGCCGCGCAGGAAGCTGAGCACCTCTTTGAGCTGGGCGCGCTTGACCCACAGCACGGGCATGCCGGTGCGGGTTTCCTGGGCGACGAATGCTTCGGCGCCAAAACGGTTGTGCAGTTCGACGACCACATCCTGGTCGTCTGCCTTGTAGGGCGGAATATAAATAGCGTTGTCCGCTGTCATGGTCTCGGTCGCTTTGGGTCAACGTTAAGAATGAAGCCAGGCCGCCGGCTCCTTCAGGAGCGGGCGGCAGGTCGCTGGATCAGACTTCGTCGGGGCTGCGCAGGTTGGTTACTGCAATGCGCTGCTCACGACGCAGGTCTTTCTGGGCTGGCATCTCGGCACGGTAAATACCTTGATCACCAACAACCCAGGAAAGCGGGCGTCGTTCTTGGCCGATCGACTCCTGCAACAGCATCAAGCCTTGCAGGAAAGCCTCAGGGCGTGGCGGGCAGCCAGGCACGTAGACGTCCACGGGGAGGAACTTGTCGACCCCCTGAACGACCGAGTAGATGTCGTACATGCCACCGGAGTTGGCGCACGACCCCATGGAAATGACCCATTTGGGTTCGAGCATCTGCTCATACAGGCGCTGGATGATCGGCGCCATCTTGATGAAGCAGGTACCGGCGATGACCATGAAGTCGGCCTGACGCGGCGAGGCCCGGATGACTTCGGCGCCGAAGCGGGCGATGTCGTGGGGCGCCGTGAAGGCCGTGGTCATTTCCACGTAGCAGCAGGACAGGCCGAAGTTGTACGGCCAGAGGGAGTTCTTGCGACCCCAGTTGACCGCGCCACGCAGCACATCTTCGAGTTTCCCCATGTAGATGTTCTTGTGGACCTGGTCCTCTAGCAGTTGGTCGGTAACGGTTTCCCGCTCGCCGACCGGGTACTGCTCATTGGGCGCATCCGGATCGATTCTGGTGAGATTGTATTGCATTGCCAAAGCCTCATTGTTTCAGCTTCGCTTGCCGCTTGCGGCGACCTTCGGGAGCCCAATCAAGTGCCCCGACGCGCCAAAGGTAGACAAGACCTGCCAACAGAATTGCTATGAAAACGAGCGCTTCGACGAATCCGGTCCAGCCGCTTTCGCGGACGGACACAGACCATGCAAAGAGGAAGAGGGCTTCGATATCGAAGATCACGAACAGCATCGCGACCAGATAGAATTTGGCGGAAAGACGCAGGCGGGCGCTGCCCACGGGCAGCATGCCGGATTCGAAGGGTTCGTTCTTGGCGCGGCCCCAGGCCTTGCTACCGAGCAGGCTGGACAGGCCGAGCATGAAGGCGCACAGGCCGACGACACCCAGGAGGAAGATGGCAAAGCCCCAGTTGTGGGCGATGAGTCCTGCCGAATCGGACATGCTAGAAATCCTTATACAGAGACCCAGCTCTGCAGTCTGAAATAAGTAGAGCGGCGACGTGGTGTCGCAGGTGCAGTGACCAAATGTCGCAGCTGAATCAATCGCGCTGATTTTATGGGTAAACCTGTTGCAAGTAAAATTTCTGTCGCAAATTTATTCGTAGGATTAAGAACAAAACATGCTCGTAACTGGCTGAAAGCCTTGAAATTCGGGGATTCGGCCTGGTTTTGTCAATTATGTTTCTTGTGCGTGGTAACAGATTGTAGTTTTAGTAATGATAATTAATATCGTTTGCGGCGGCCGATTGGAGTTAATGCGATTGAGCCTTGTTAAGTTCATAGGCCGTTGCCCCCCTCTTGCAATTGCGCGCCGCTATCGTTCTATCAGTGTTGGACACTCGCTGCACCGCTCTGGGTCAATGTTTTTCGAGTGGGTAGGGATGTGCAGGGTGCGGTGGCCAGTGGACAAGTCGGGCGGTGGCTCGCCCGTGCACATGAATGAAAAGCGCCGACACCGATGCAATCGTCCATAGCTGCTGGCTGGGTTGCTCCTGCTACCGGGCTGGTTCAAGCATAGTCCGGATTTTGCGGATTGCCGGGGCTTCGGGTGTCATGCCTGTGTCACGAATGCCTGCTAGCGTGCAGGTCCCGTCCCGCGGCAAAAGGAAAGCCATCAGGTGCACCCCGCCACGCCTCGCAAGCCCTTCCTGCTCCGTTGCGCCGACATGCACAGCGATGATTTCGGCGCCTTGTTCACGCAGCTCTATGGCAACCTGTATGCCGACGTACCGCCACTGGGCGAGGGTATTTCCATCGGCGGGGTGTATGGCCGCTTCGAGGGCATGAGCGTAAGGCGCCTGCATTACCAGGGTGACTTTCGCATCGTCCTGCCCAGCCCGCAGGACGAAATCACCTTCGTGCTGCCCACTGCAGGCAAGATCATCTTCGACCATCGCGGCGAGTCAATCGGCGGCGCGCAGGTCGGGCTCGCTGTCGACAAGCTCGAGATACGCTCGGTACGCATCGCCGATGATCATGCCCAGTGTGGCATGTCGATTCGCCGGGGCGTATTTGCCGAGCGGCTGTCGGCACTGCTGGAGCGGCCTTTGGCGGCCCCGATACGTTTCGCGCCGGTAGTGGACCTGGCCGCGCCAGGCTTTCAGGGCATCCGTGCCTTGCTCGAGCTGGCCACGGGCACTGAGTTCGATCAATTGATCAATACCGGCCTGCTGATGCCGCTGCGGTTGCAGGAAATGCTGGTCGACGCACTGCTGCAAGCCTGGCCGCACAATTACCGCGAAGCGCTGCACAGGCCGGCTCCATTGCCAGCGCCGCGCCATGTGAAACTGGCGATGGCCTATATTCGTGAACATCCCGCGAGGCTGAGCAGTAGCAGCGAGTTGGCTGGCTTGGCCAATGTCAGCGTGCGGGCGTTACAGGAGGGCTTTCGACGGTTTGCGGGCACTTCGATAGTCGGGTATCAGCGGCAGGTGCGGCTGGAGCAGGCGCGTCAGGTGCTGGCAAGCGAGCAGGGTACGTCGGTGGAGCAGGTGGCGTTACGCTTCGGCTTCACCAATGCGGGGCGGTTTGCCCAGTATTTCAAAGCGGCGTTTGGTTTGCCTCCGGCACAGGTCAGGCGCAGGCATGAGCCATGACCTGCGGCAGTGGGCCGTGCTGCGAATCAGATAACGCGCTGCTTGCACTGGATGCGCTCAAGGGAACCTGATCTTGCTGTAGGCGAACTCATTGGCGCCCCGTTCGATGCCCGCCTCGGAGGTTTGCACCTCAACCCGGTCATCGTCGTGAACGACGATTATCTCGTGTGCATCCAGCACCTCGACACCTTCTGGCTTGTTGCTGAACCTCAGTGTGGAGCCGTCTTCGCGGGTCACCAGTTGCGGCGTGCCAGGCTTACCCGCTGCAAACGGTACGACCCATAGAAACCCGCCTATCTTGGTAATTGGCTTGTTAGCAGCATCCACGGATTTTTCCTCGTAGCTGGTAACCGCATAAAGCCTGTCTTTGTTGAACCGGTCATACTCGATGCCGGACAGCCCGACTGTGTGGCCCTGGGCTTGGACGTTGAAGTTCCGGACGGATTTGAACGCTTCCACAAGCGCCAAGGTTCCCTCTTTGAACTTCACATGCGCTGAGATGAGTGTAAAGCCGAAATGCGCGTCAGTTTTGTCGTTTCCGTGCCTGCGAATGCCGATGATCAGTTGGCCGTCTGCCGTCTTTGCCTTCGCCGGCTCGCTCGGCGCCATGGTGATTGCTTCGATTTGATAGTAAGACGCGCCAATCGCCTTCTCGATCTGTTCGCGCAGTGAAATCGAGCTTGTGACCCCGCTGCGCGATGTGGGCGACAGGGGCTTTGCCGCCTCAGGGTCGTCCACGGGCCAGTACAGGATCGTGTTGAGAATGTCGCTGCTCGGATCTTCGTCGGTGCCGGCTTTGTTGAAGGCGGTGCTGGCGATCATGTAGCGGCCATCCAGCGTCTTGGTCAGTGCCTCGTATTTATCGGCTTCTCTTAATGCCTTCCCAGGCAGCACGGTAGGCTCACCACTGATTTTGCCCTGCTCGATGTCAAGGGTGAACAGGGCTGGCCCGCCTGGGGCGGGCAAGCGTTTGTCGTTGGCCAAGAGCAGTTTTCCATTGCTTTCAACCACTGCCGACACTTCACAGTTGACGGAGGTTCCAGGGGCGAAACACGCCGCCGTGTGATGTTCGATGGCCGCGATGCGTCCTGGCAGTTCAGCTGCTGGTGCGTGAGGCGTTGCACTGGCCAAGCCGACTACCAGCGTGATGATTGCTCGCTTTTCCATGGGCACTGTCCTTGTGGGAATGGGAACGTTGCGCAGCAAAGCGTAATCGCAGCAAGCGAGAACAGAAACTGGCATTTTTGGCAGTAGCTGTTCGACATGACCGCCATTGAAGGGGCCGGCATCTTGGCCAGTAGGCGCACCCTCAAGAATCGGGGTGGTGCAGCCGTGGGGGCCGCACGGCGGCCCCGGCAATTGTCAAAACGCGTAGCTGGCTTTCAGGCTGCCACTGGCCCCATGGCTGTCACCGCCGCCCAACGCCGCTAGATCGGCGCCAATACTCAGCGCGCCGAGGTTGGCCATCAGGCTCACGCCAGCGTTGAACTGGTCACGATTGTCGAAGGCGGCGCGCTGCTCGATATCCAGCCCCAGCAAGTGGCCCTCGCTTTCGACCTCGTGGTCGCCCAGCGCATGCTCATAGCCCACTTGCACGCCGGGCACCAACTGCCAACGGCCCATGCTGAACGGCATGAAGGACGCCTCGAGTCTGGCCATCGCGCTACGGCGGGTCTGCTGCAAGTCGTCCACCTTTAGCGCCAATTCGCTGCCTTTTTCGCTAAACCCGGCCACGTCCACGTGACTGATGCGTACACCCAGGCTCGGCTCCAGCACCACGTGGTTGGTGTTCAGGCGATAGCCCACGGCCAGGCTGGCACCGGCCAGGGTACCGTGGCTGTCGCCTTTGGCCGTGCCCAGGCCGCCTGTGAGGTCGCGCTTGCTGGAATAGTCGAGGTAGCCGGCGCTGGCATCGGTGTCGATGAACAGGCCTTGTTCCAGACCGCCCGGGGCGAAGCGGGCGCCCAGGCTCAGGAAAGTCAGGTCCGTATCAACCTCGCCGCCTGCGCCGCCAACGTTACCGCTGCTGTAGCCGAAACCTGCGTGGCCGCTGAGCTGCTCGGAGAAGCGCTGGGTCATGCCGATCATCAGGCCTTGGCTGTGTTCGTTGCTGCTGGCGACACTGGAGGAGCCGTCGGTGCCCAGGTAACCGGCCAAGGCGCTGCTCCACAGGCGCGACTGGCCAACCTTCAGGTCGGTACCGTCGGCGAAGGGCGCGGCGGCGCGGTCGATCAGGGCGCCCAGCCGCAGCAGGTAGCTGGCCGCATCGGCATGCACCTGCCCACCCACGGTGGACTCCACGCCGCCCAGCGTGCCGGCATCGATCGCCGACTGCAGGTAATAGTTGTAGGCGCTGTAGGTGCCTGACAGCGACGTGTCCTGCAGTTGGCGCAGCAGTTGCGCGCCCGCCGCGGCGTTACCGAGCAGGCCTGCTTCACCGGGTAACGTGCCATAGCGCACCATTTTACCGCGCAGCACATAGATCGTTTCCTGGGTAAGCCCCAGGCCTTGCTTGAGATAGTTGTCCATGCTGCCGTATGCGGCAGTCACTTCATCCAGGCCGGCCTGCAGGTAGCTGGCCTCGACGCCCAGCAGCGGGGCGTAGACTTCGGCCATGCTGGCCGGCATGGCTGCCAGTGTGGCCGCCACGCGGGCGGCGGTGTAGTCATTGGTGGCGAGGTAGTTGTCCATGATCGTCGCGTCGTCCACGCCGGCGATGCTCAGCAGCACGGCGGCGGTCCAGCCCGTACGGTCCTTGCCAGCGGTACAGTGGAACAAGGCGGCGCCGTCGGCACTGGCCAGCTCGTTGAACAGCACCGAGAATTGCCCACGCATGCCGGCATCGCTGACGAAGGCGCGGTTGGTCTCTTGCATCATGGCGCGTGCCTGGGCAGCGCTGGTGAACGACATGTTGGTGATGTCCGCGCCCGAGGTGGTGCTGCCGATGATGTCGATGTTGGTGTAGCTGGCGCCGGCGGGCAGGGTGTCGGGCGTGGCGGCGATTTCGCTTGGGGTGCGCAAGTCGTATACATCGCTGATGCCAAGGCCGTTGAGCACGGCAAGGTCAGCGGCAGTGGGGGTCAGGGCATTGGTGCGATAGAACACGCCGCTGCGCATCACCCCATCATGACTTGTGCCGTACGCCGATGTGGTGCCGGCGATGTCGCGGAAGTTGTCAATGCCAGTCAGGCGCGGCGTATCGAGCGCATCGGCGGCATGGGCGGCGGAGATTGCGAGTGTGAGCATGGACAGGGAGCAGAACAGACGTTGCAGCACGGCAGAGGCCTCGGAGGGGTATGTGGTGTGGCCACTCTCCGTGGGCAATATGAAACTGAATGTTACATATCAAGGCTGCACGCAAAAGCCTGCGCGATCTGGCCGGGGCCTGCGTTTTCTGTCTGGCCTTGCGGCCGCAGTCAGGCTCCCGGCCGGGTGGTCAGAGCCCCAGGTCGCTGAGCCCCGGATGGTCGTCCGGGCGGCGCCCCAGTGGCCAGTGGAACTTGCGGTCCGCTTCGGCAATGGGCTGCTCGTTGATGCTCGAATGGCGGTTGTGCATCAGGCCATCGGCGGCGAACTCCCAGTTTTCGTTGCCATAGGCGCGGAACCACTGGCCGCTGTCGTCGCGGTACTCGTAGGCATAGCGCACGGCAATGCGGTTGTCGGTGAATGCCCACAGCTCCTTGATCAGCCGGTACTCCAGTTCATGGTTCCACTTGCGGGTCAGAAGGGCCTGAACCTCGGCACGCCCGCGAGGGAACTCGACGCGGTTACGCCACACGGTATCGGGGGTGTAGGCCAACGATACCTTGGCGGCGTCACGGCTGTTCCAGCCATCCTCGGCCAGGCGGACCTTTTCGATGGCGCTTTCGCGGGTAAATGGCGGCAACGGAGGGCGGGACATGGGTAACTCCTTGGCGGTGGTTGGCGTAGAGGAGAGTACTGCCCCCGCTGCAGGGTGGGGAATGGCTGCGACGGGCACTTCATAATTGCGCCCGGTGGAACAATGCAGGGCCCCCGCCAGTGCGCTAAACCGCAGCGCCCAGGGCCTTGTCGGCAGCCTTGCCGCGCCCGCCCAGCCATACCAGTACCAGGGCCACCGACGCCAGCACGCCGCCCGCCATGGGCACTGCTGCATAACCCAGGTCCAGGCTGATCACCGCACCACCCAGGGCCGCGCCAACGGCATTGCCAAGGTTGAAGGCGCCGACGTTTATCGATGATGCCAACCCTGGTGCCTCTATGGCGGCAGTCATGACGCGCATCTGCAAGGGCGGCACCACGGCGAAGGTGAACACGCCCCAGACCAGCAGCGCGATGGCGGCGCCGATGTGGCTGCCCAGTACCAGCGGCATCAGCAACATGATCAGCGCCAGGGTTGTGAGGAAGATGCGCGCAGCGCCGTCCAGCGACCAGTCGGCCAGGCGCCCACCCAGGCTGTTACCCAAGGTGAAGCCGACACCGATCAGCACCAGGCCCAGCGTGATGAAGCTGTCTGAAGCGCCCGTCAGCTCCGCCAGTACCGGTGCTACGTAGGTGTACAGGGTGAACATGGCGCCGGCGCCAAGCACCGTGGTCGCCATCGCCAGCAGCACGCTGGGGCGGGCGATGACCGCCAGCTCTTTGCGCACGTGGGGCACGCTGCCACGCTCACCTTTGGGCAGCGCGTACCACAGGGCGGCCATGGCCAGCAGGCCGAGCACTGCAGTACCGGCAAAGGCCATGCGCCAGCCGACTTGCTGGCCGACCCAGGTCGCCGCAGGCACACCGCCGATATTGGCGATGGTCAGGCCCATGAACATGGTCGCCACGGCACTGGCCTGTTTGTCCTTGGGCACCACGCTGGCGGCCACGACCGCGCCCAGGCCGAAGAAAGCACCATGGTTGAGGCTGGTGACCAGCCGCGACGCGAGCAGGGTGTAGTAGTCCGGCGAGAGTGCCGAGAGCAGGTTGCCGAGGGTGAAGATGGCCATCAGCGCCATCAGTGCGGCGCGTTTGCCAAAGCGGCTGAACAGCAGGGTCATGATCGGTGCGCCGACCATTACGCCGATGGCATAGGCGGTGATCAGCATGCCCGCGCTGGGGATACTGACTTCGACGCCTTGGGCGATCACCGGCAGCAGGCCCATCGGGGTGAATTCGGTAGTGCCGATGCCGAAGGCGCCGATCGCCAGGGCAAACAGAACCCGTTTTGGGGAAAGCGTGCTCATCAGGAGCTCCGATTGAAAGGTCAATGAGCAGTCGCACCGGCCGGGAACGGGCCGGTGCCGACCTGCAGTGGTCATCAGTCCCAGGCGGGCGCCAGGCTATCCGGGCTGACTTCACGGCCATTGCGCTCGAGCGAGGCAATGCGCGCCATGTCCTCGGCATCCAGTTTCAGGCTGCAGGCGAGCAGGTTGCTGGCCAGGTTCTCGCGCTTGGTGGAGGAGGGGATCACTGCGTAACCCAGCTGCATGGCCCAGGCCAGGGCCACCTGGGCGACGGTGGCCTTGTGCGTGCTGGCGATCTCGGCCAGCACCGGGTCCTTGAGCACTTTGCCGTAGGCCAGGGTCATGTACGAGGTGACGGTGATGCCCTGGTCCTTGAGGTAGGCAGCCAGCTTGGCGTTTTGCAGGTAGGGGCTGAGCTCGATCTGGTTGGTGGCGATTTCACCTTGGCCGACCACGTCGATGGCTTGGCGGGTGAGTTCGATGTTGAAGTTGGACACGCCGATCTGGCGGGTCAGGCCGAGTTTCTTGGCGTCGGCCAAGGCGCTCATGTACTCGGCCAGTTCGATGCCATTCCCTGGGGCTGGCCAGTGGATCAGCAGCAGGTCGACGTAGTCGGTGCGCAGTTTGGCCAGGCTTTCGCGCAAGCTGGGGACCAGCCGGTCTGCAGCATAGTTGTCGACCCAGATCTTGGTGGTGATGAACAGCTCGCTGCGCGCTACGCCGCTTTCGGCAATGGCCTGGCCGACATCGGCTTCGTTCTTGTAGATCTGCGCTGTGTCGATGGCACGATAGCCCAGCGCCAGGGCCGACTTGACCGAATCGATGACGGCCTGGCCGGTGAGGCGGTAGGTGCCAAGGCCGAAGGATGGAATGCTCATGGGGCTGCTCCTGCTGAGTGATTGGGGTTGAGCCAGAGCTTAGGTGCCCGGGTGCCCAAGTCGTTCGAATGGGGAGCAGTGTGGGGGTTTTGCAGGCGTTGATTAAGACGGGGCAATGCCAAGGTCTTTTGCGCTGAAATCACGAATCATCCGCTGGCTCGTGAATCAGATGCGGTAAACACCTCTGCTGGGCCAAGCAGGCACGGCCACCCTGCGGTGGCCATGCCGAGTGACGATCAACGGCGGCGGAACAGCGGCAGCGGCTCGTCGGTGGCGGCCTGGTAGGTCACCGAGAAGTCCTTCAGCCCTTGCAGGGCATCTTCCGGGTCCTTGTCGGCACGGATGGCGAAGGCATCGAAACCGCAGCGGGCCATGTAGAACAGTTGGTCACGGAGCACGTCGCCGATGGCGCGCAGCTCGCCCTTGAACTGATAGCGGTCACGCAGCAGGCGCGCATTGGAATAGTTGCGCCCGTCGGTGAAGGCCGGGAAGTTCAGGGCGATGACCTGAAAGTGCTGCACGTCGTCGCCGATCTCTTCCGCTTGTTCATCGCTGTCCAGCCACACGCCCAGGCCACCGTCGCGGGCCTTGAGCAGGTGGGCATGGTCACGCCACAGTTGCAGGGGGACGATGTAGTCGTCGCAGTTGGTCAGCTCGTCGATCGTGGTTTCCTTGGGCAGCAGGTGCCAGGTTTCGTCGACGATCTGATTGTTCTTAATGATTCGCTGCATAGACGCGTTCCTTGAAGGGGTCGATGCCGATACGCTGGTAGGTGTCGATGAAACGCTCTTCCTCGGTACGTTGTTCAACGTACACGGCGATCAGCTTCTCGATCACGTCGGCCATGTCATCCTGGGCGAAGGACGGGCCGAGGATCTTGCCCAGGCTCGCGTCACGTGCGGCGTTGCCACCCAGGGACACCTGGTAGAACTCCTCGCCCTTCTTGTCCACGCCAAGGATACCGATGTGCCCGACGTGGTGGTGGCCGCAGGCGTTCATGCAACCGGAGATGTTCAGGTCGATCTCGCCGATGTCGAACAGGTAGTCCAGGTCGTCGAAGCGGCGCTGGATGGATTCGGCGATCGGGATCGACTTGGCGTTGGCCAGCGAGCAGTAGTCCCCGCCCGGGCAGCAGATGATGTCGGTCAGCAGGCCGATGTTCGGCGTGGCGAAACCACCTTCGCGCAGCTCCAGCCACAGGGCATGCAACTGACGCTGCTCGACGTCGGCAAGAATGATGTTCTGCTCGTGCGAGGTGCGCAGGAAGCCGAAGCTGTAGCGCTCTGCCAGGTCCGCCACGGCGTCCAGCTGCTTGTCGGTGAGGTCACCCGGGGCAACGCCGGTGGGCTTGAGCGACAGGGTCACGGCCACGTAACCAGGGCGCTTGTGGGCACGGGTGTTGCGCGAGCGCCAGCGGGCGAAGCCTGGGTTCTCGGCGTCCTGGGCGCTGTAGTCGACGTTGTCCAGGGCCAGGTAGTCCGGGTCGATGAAGTGGCGCGAAACACGCTGCACTTCTTCTTCGGTCAGGGTAGTGCTGCCGCCACGCAGGTGGGCCATTTCGGCCTCGACCTTCTCGGCAAACACTTCTGGGGTCAGGGCCTTGACCAGGATCTTGATCCGCGCCTTGTACTTGTTGTCACGGCGGCCGTAACGGTTGTACACGCGCAGGATGGCGTCCAGGTAGCTGATCAGGTCCTGCCACGGCAGGAATTCATTGATGAACGAACCGACCACCGGGGTGCGGCCTAGGCCACCACCGACCAGCACACGGAAGCCCAGCTCGCCGGCGGCGTTGCGCACCGGTTCCAGGCCGATGTCGTGCACTTCGATGGCAGCGCGGTCTTCCTTCGAGCCGTTGATCGCGATCTTGAACTTGCGCGGCAGGTAGGCGAACTCTGGGTGGAAGGTGGTCCACTGGCGAACGATTTCGCACCAGGGGCGCGGGTCGATGACTTCGTCTGCGGCCACACCGGCGAATTGGTCGGTGGTGGTGTTGCGCAGGCAGTTGCCGCTGGTCTGGATCGCGTGCATCTGCACGGTGGCCAGTTCGGCAAGGATGTCTGGAATATCTTCAAGTGCCGGCCAGTTGAACTGCACGTTCTGGCGGGTGGAGATATGGGCGTAGCCCTTGTCGTAATCGCGGGCGATCTTGGCCAGGGTGCGGACCTGGCGGGCGTTCAGCTGGCCGTAGGGCACGGCGACGCGCAGCATCGGGGCGAAACGCTGGATATAGAGGCCGTTCTGCAGGCGCAGAGGGCGGAATTCTTCTTCGCTCAGCTCACCGGCCAGGTAGCGGCGGGTCTGATCACGGAACTGCTTGACGCGGTCCTCGATGATCCGCTGATCGTACTCGTCGTATACGTACATAAAAGTCCTGTCTCAGGCTGCATGCAGCTATTCGCGCGCACGGCCGCGCACTCCGGTTCGGAGCGGGGAAACGATATCAGGTTGCGTTTATGCGCTAAAGTGATGTTTTTGCATATGAAAAGAACCAAACGAACTAAGTGAGATTGACTGGCATTTGTCCGTCACTCAGTGCCGCAGGTTTATACTCGTGGGTTTGTTGGTAAGGATGTAACCGCATGCTCAAGGCATTGTGCTACAGCTTGTGCCTGAGCCTGCCGCTGGCAGCCAGCGCTCAGGCCGCTTCGGTGGTGTTCCTCAACCCGGGGCTGCCCGGTGAGACGTTCTGGGCCAGCTACTCGCGCTTCATGCAGGCGGCCGCCGACGACTTGGGCATGACGCTGCAGGTGCAATACAGCGCGCGCAATGCCGAGCGCGCACTTGACCAGGCGCGGGTTGTGCTCAACGGACCGCAGCGCCCGGAATACCTGGTGCTGGTCAACGAGCGATACGTTGCGCCGCAAATCATCCGCTTGGCGCAAGGTAGCGGGGTCAAGCTGTTGATGGTCAGCAACGGGCTGACTGCCAGTCAAGCGGACAGCATTGAGGCTCAGCCCACAAAGTACGGCGCTTTATTGGGAACCTTGACGGCCAATGACGAGCAGGCCGGCTACCAGATGCTGCACCAGATGGTCGCCTTGCTGCCGCGCAGTAACGCGCCTGTGGACCTGGTAGCTTTCGCCGGGATCAAGACCACGCCCGCCTCGCAGTTGCGTGAACAAGGCATGCGCCGCGCCCTGGCCGACTTCCCTCAGGTGCGCCTGCGGCAGGTGGTTTACGGCGGCTGGAACCGGCAGCGCGCCTTTGAACAGGCGCAGCAGTTGTTGCAGCGCTACCCGGATACCCAGTTGGTGTGGTCGGCCAACGACGAAATGGCTTTCGGCGCCATGCGCGCTTTCGAAGCTGCGGGGCGCAAGCCTGGACGAGATGTGGTGTTCAGCGCCATCAACAGTTCCCCCGAGGCCTTGCGCGCGCGCATCGATGGGCGCCTGGGGGTGTTGATGGGTGGGCATTTCAGTCTCGGCGGCTGGGCCATGGTCATGCTGCATGACGATGCCCATGGTGTGGATATCGCTCGGGACGCAAAGCGCGACCATGTGCTGCCTGTGTTGCAGTCGGTCGATCCGCTCAAGGCCAAGCGCTGGCTCAAACTGGCGGAGCAGGACGACTTTGGTGTGGACTTTCAGCGCTTCAGCGCCGAAGGGCGCCCGCCTGCCTACCGTTACCCCTTCCTGACGTCACCTGTCGACTACTGAAAAACCCTGCTTGAGAGAAGGGCATTGCTCGTCTTAACTGCTGGTTGTGAAGTGCATTCCCATAACCACTACAAGAGGCAATGCAATGGGAAATACAACCAAGGCCCGCAAAGCTGACAGCAGCGTCGATGCCTGGGCGATCCTCTGCCTGATCGTCCTGGTGGTGGTCACTGCCGTGTACTGGGTCAGCCACCAATAGCCCTGGCTCCAGACCATGATGCAACCTGAGCCGCCCGCGCAAGGGAATTGCGCGGGCGGGTTGCGTTTCAGCGGGCGGTCAGGTGCAGCGCCAGTTGTACCAGGCCGATCAGGACCAGGATGAACACCAAGGTGAACAGTGCGCCGAGCGCGATGAAATGGCTGGCCTTGCCATGGGTGAAGTCGCGCGCGCGGTTTTTACCGCTCTGTACGCCCAGTGCGGCGGCGAGGATGCTGTGCAGCATCTGCCAGAAGGTAGGGGGTTTGCCTTGGCTGGAATCGTCCATGTTGGCTCCGCAATTCAAGAGGCAATCAGGGACAGTGTAGATGGAAGATGGGGCCGCAAAGCGGCCCCGCACAGGTCAGTTGTCGTAGCCCAGGTTCGGTGCCAGCCAGCGCTCGCTGACGCTGACATCCTGGCCCTTGCGTGCGCTGTAGCTGTCGATCTGGTCCTTGTCGACCTTGCCCACGGCAAAGTACTGCGCCTGTGGGTGAGCGAAGTACCAACCGCTGACCGCGGCGGCCGGGAACATGGCGAAGTGCTCGGTAAGGAACACGCCGCTGGGGCCGGTTTCACCGATGGCCGTGCCATCGAGCAGGCGGAACAGCGTGGCTTTTTCGGTATGGTCCGGGCAGGCCGGGTAGCCTGGGGCAGGACGGATGCCGCGGTACTGTTCCTTGATCAGTGCTTCGTTGTCCAGGTGTTCGTCACGCGCATAACCCCAGTGCTCTTTACGCACCTGCTCGTGCAGCCACTCGGCGCACGCCTCGGCCAGGCGGTCGGCGAGGGCCTTGACCATGATCGAGCTGTAGTCGTCGCCCTTGTCCTGGTAAGCCTTCGCCACTTCCTCGGCACCAATGCCGGCGGTGGTGATGAAGCCCCCCATGTAGTCGGTGACGCCGCTGTCCTTTGGCGCGACGAAGTCGGCCAGGGAGAAATTCGGCTTGCCATCGGGCTTGATGGTCTGCTGGCGCAGGTGGTGCAACGTAGCGAGGGTCTGACCATTGTCGCCGTAGACCTGAATATCGTCATCGGCAACCTGGTTGGCAGGCCAGAAACCGAACACGGCGCGCGCGCTGATCAGCTTTTCGTCGATCAGTTTGTCGAGCATCTCGCGGGCATCGTTGTACAGCGAGGTCGCCGCTTCACCCACCACTTCATCGGTGAGGATGCGTGGGAACTTGCCGGCCAGGTCCCAGGAAATGAAGAACGGCGTCCAGTCGATGTACTCGGCCAGGGTGCGCAGGTCGATGTTGTCCAGCACCTTGACGCCTGTGAAGGCAGGGGCGGCCGGCTGATAAGCGGCCCAGTCGTACTTCGGCTTGGCCGCCACTGCCTGCGCATAGCTCAGGCGCTCGGTGCGGGCACTGCGGTTGGCAGTGCGCTCACGCACGTCGACATAGTCCAGGCGGGTTTTTTCAACGAAGTCAGGCTTGAGCTCCTTGGACAGCAACTGGGTGGCCACACCCACTGCGCGGGAGGCGTCGGTCACATAGATCACTGCATCGTTGCTGTACTTGGGCTCGATCTTGACTGCCGTGTGGGCCTTGGACGTGGTGGCCCCACCGATCATCAACGGCAGCTCGAAGCCCTGGCGCTGCATTTCGCGGGCAACGTGAACCATCTCGTCCAGTGACGGAGTGATCAGGCCGGACAAACCGATGATGTCGCACTTCTCGTCGCGGGCGGTCTGCAGGATCTTCTCTGCCGGTACCATCACGCCGAGGTCGACGATGTCATAGCCGTTGCAGCCCAGGACCACGCCGACGATGTTCTTGCCGATGTCGTGCACGTCGCCCTTGACCGTCGCCATGAGAATCTTGCCCTTGGCTTCGGGCTTGTCACCTTTTTCGGCCTCGATGAACGGGATCAGGTGGGCCACGGCCTGCTTCATCACCCGCGCCGACTTGACCACCTGCGGCAGGAACATCTTGCCCGCACCGAACAGGTCGCCAACCACGTTCATGCCGCTCATCAGCGGCCCTTCGATGACTTCGATCGGGCGCGCACATTGCTGGCGGCACTCCTCGGTGTCTTCGACGATGTGTGCGGTGATGCCTTTGACCAGCGCATGTTCCAGGCGCTTGCCTACCGGCAGTGAGCGCCAGGCCTCGTTTTCGACTTCCTTGGTGGCACCCCCGCCTTTGTAATCATCGGCGATGGCCAGCAGCGCATCGGTACCTTCAGGCGTGCGGTTGAGCACCACGTCCTCGACCCGCTCGCGCAGCTCGGCCGGGATCTCATCGTAGATTTCCAGCTGGCCGGCGTTGACGATACCCATCGTCAGGCCGTTGCGGATGGCGTGGAACAGGAACACCGAGTGGATCGCCTCGCGCACCGGGTTGTTGCCGCGGAACGAGAACGACACGTTGGACACGCCGCCCGAGCTCAACGCATAGGGCAGGTGGTCACGGATGTAGGCGCAGGCCTCGATGAAATCCACGGCATAGTTGTTGTGCTCTTCGATGCCGGTAGCGACGGCGAAGATATTGGGGTCGAAAATGATGTCTTCCGGCGGGAAGCCGACTTCATTGACCAGGATATCGTAGCTGCGCTGGCAGATTTCCTTCTTGCGGGCGGCGGTGTCGGCCTGGCCGACCTCGTCGAAGGCCATCACCACCACGGCCGCGCCGTAGCGTTTGCACAGGCGAGCGTGATGCTTGAACTGCTCGACGCCCTCTTTCATGGAGATCGAGTTGACGATGCCTTTGCCCTGGATGCATTTGAGGCCCGCTTCGATCACCTCCCATTTGGACGAGTCGATCATGATCGGCACGCGAGAGATGTCTGGCTCGCCTGCAATCATGTTGAGGAAACGGACCATGGCAGCCTGGGAGTCGAGCATCCCTTCGTCCATGTTGATGTCGATCACCTGAGCACCGGCCTCTACCTGCTGCAGGGCGACTTCCAGCGCTTCGGTGTAATTCTCTTCGCGGATCAGCCGGGCGAACTTGGCGGAGCCGGTGATGTTGGTGCGCTCACCGACGTTGACGAACAGCGACTGGCGATCGATGGTGAACGGCTCCAGGCCCGACAGCCGGCAGGCCTTGGCGATCTGCGGAATCTGGCGTGGTTTGTATTTGCCCACGGCCTCGGCGATGGCCTGGATGTGCCCGGGCGTGGTACCGCAGCAACCGCCGATGATGTTGAGGAACCCGCTGGCTGCGAACTCCTCGACTACCGCAGCCATCTCGGCCGGGGTTTCGTCGTACTCGCCGAAGGCGTTCGGCAGGCCGGCATTGGGGTGGGCAGACACGTGGGTGTCGGCTTTGGTCGACAGCTCTTCGAGGTAAGGGCGCAGGTCCTTCGCGCCCAGTGCGCAGTTCAGGCCAACGGAAATCGGCTTGGCATGGCGTACCGAGTTCCAGAATGCTTCGGTGGTCTGGCCGGACAGGGTGCGGCCCGAGGCATCGGTGATGGTGCCGGAGATCATGATCGGCAGTTCGATGCCGTCATCTTCGAACACCTGCTGCACGGCGAAGATCGCCGCCTTGGCGTTGAGCGTGTCGAAGATGGTCTCGATGAGGATCAGGTCGGCGCCACCCTCGATCAGGCCGCGGGTGGCCTCGATGTAGTTCTCCACCAGTTCGTCGAAGGTGACATTGCGGTAGCCGGGGTCGTTGACGTCTGGGGAAATCGAGCAGGTGCGGCTGGTGGGGCCGAGCACGCCGGCAACGAAACGCGGTTTGTCGGGCGTTTCCAGGGTCTTGGCATCCGCCACCTGGCGGGCGATGCGCGCGCCCTCGACGTTCAGCTCGTAGACCAGCGACTCCATGCCGTAGTCGGCCTGGGAAATCTGCGTGGCGTTGAAGGTGTTGGTTTCCAGAATATCGGCGCCGGCGTCCAGGTACGCCTTCTCGATGGCAGCGATGACATCGGGGCGGCTGAGCAGCAGCAGGTCGTTGTTACCTTTAACATCGCTTGGCCAATCGGCGAAGCGCGTGCCACGATAGTCGTGTTCCTCGAGGCGGTAACTCTGGATCATAGTACCCATGCCGCCGTCGAGGATCAGGATGCGCTCATTGAGTGCGTGCTGGAGTGCTTGGAGACGAGCGCTGCGGTCGGACATAGGAACTACCTGGTCGGGCAAATATCAGAAGGTGCGGAATCATAACAAAGCTGCGCGGTTTTTAGGCGCACCGGCCATTCGCATGAATTTCGTTCATGTTGCGCCATGAAGCACCCACGCTCGACCAGGCAAAAACGTGATGGCTTTTCTAGAACCCAGGACTTTCGGCACATGGTGCATCGTTTTCTTGTCGGCGCTCTCGCGCTGCTGCTCAGCAGTGTCGCGCTCGCACAAGCCCCCCAATCGAGCGCGGTAATTTCCTACACCCGGGATATTCAACCGATTTTCACCGAGAAGTGCGTGGCCTGCCATGCCTGTAACGACGCTGCTTGCCAGTTGAAACTGGAGAGCCCGGAAGGGGCTGTGCGCGGTGCAACCAAGGTACCGGTGTACCAGGGTGAAAGGAGCAAGGCAGTCCCGACCACGCGGCTTTTCTACGACGCGCACAGCGAAGAGCAGTGGCGCAAGAAGGGCTTCTATTCGGTGCTCGACAGCCAGGGTAGCCAGGCTGCGTTGATGGCCCGCATGCTGGAGCTGGGGCACAAGGCCCCGCTTACCCCCAACGCCAAGCTGCCCGACGACATCGTCCTGGGGCTTGAGCGCAACAACATGTGCCCATTGCCCCATGAGTTCGATGCCTACGCCGGCGCCCACCCCAAAGAGGGTATGCCACTGGCTGTCACCGGCCTGACCGACAAGCAATACCAGACCCTGCAAGCGTGGCTGGCGGCAGGTGCGCCGGTCGAGTATCAGCCCATTCAACCCAGCGCGGCCGAGGCAAAACAGATCGCCGACTGGGAAGAACTGCTCAATCGACCAGGCTCTACCGAGGCCTTGGTGGGGCGCTGGCTGTACGAGCACCTGTTCCTGGCGCACATCCATTTCGTCGGTGGCGAGCAGGGCCACTTCTTCCAGTGGGTGCGTTCGCGCACGCCCAGCGGCCAGCCGGTCGACGTGATTGCCACGCGCCGCCCCAACGATCCGCCGGGTACCGACTTCTATTACCGGTTGATTCCAGTGCAGGGCGTGATCGTGCACAAGACCCACATCACTTACCCGATGGGGCCGCAAAAGCTCAAGCGCGTGAAGCAGTTGTTCTATGCCGGTGACTGGCACGCCAGTGCGCTGCCAGGCTATGGGCCGCGCCACCGCGCCAACCCGTTCGAGACCTTCGAGGCGATCCCGGCGGTGGCGCGCTACCAGTTCATGCTGGATAACGCCGAGTACTTCGTCCGCACCTTCATTCGCGGGCCGGTGTGCCGTGGGCAGATCGCTACCGATGTGATTCGCGATAACTTCTGGGCGCTGTTCCAGGAGCCGGCGCACGACCGCTACATTACCGATGCTGCGTACCGTGGCCAGGCCACACCGTTGCTCGCCATGCCGGGCCAGATCGACGACGTGGGCAGTGTGCTCAACCTGTGGCATGCCTATCGTGACAAGCGCAACGAGTATGAAAAGCTGCGTCGCCAGGCCTACGCCGAAATGCCAGCGCCTGGCTGGTCGACCCTGTGGGCCGGCAACGACAATGCGCTGCTCAGCATCTTCCGCCACTTCGACAGCGCGTCAGTGACCAAGGGCCTGGTCGGCGATGTGCCGCTGACCCTGTGGCTGTTCGACTACCCGCTGTTCGAACGTACCTATTACCAGTTGGCGGTCAATTTCGATGTCTTCGGCAATGTCTCGCACCAGTTGCAGACGCGGCTGTATTTCGACTTGATCCGCAACGGTGCCGAGGTCAATTTCCTGCGCCTGATGCCGGCGGATGAGCGTGGTGCAATTCTCAGCGACTGGTACCAGAACGGTGGCAAGGTGAAGATGTGGCTCGACTATGAAGACATCGACACCGACACGCCAAGCGGCATCAGGCTCGACCCGCGCGACCCCAAGCGTGACTTCGGTCTCAAGCTGCTGCAACGCACCGGCAGCCTGAATGCCGCACCTGACCCGATCAACCGGTGCCAGGGTGCCTATTGTTCGCGGCCGCAGATGAACGAAGAATTCCGTAACGTCGAGCAGTCGCTCAGCCGCCTGGTATCTCGCCCGGCCGCGGGCCTGAAGGTGATCGATCAGTTACCGGAAGCCACGATGTTGCGCATCGAAGGGCAGGGCGGTCAGCGCCAGGTCTACAGCCTGCTGCGCAACCGTGCCCACAGCAATGTCGCGTTCCTGCTGGGCGAGGCCGCGCGCTACCAGCCGGGGCTCGATACCCTGACCCTGTACCCCGGGGTGCTCAGCAGTTACCCGAACTTCATCTTCAACATCCCGGCGGCAGATGTGCCAGAGTTCGTCGAAGACATGGAATATGCGCGCGATGATCCGGCCAGGTTCGAACGTATCGTCATGCGCTGGGGCGTGCGCCGCAGCCACCCGCAGTTCTGGCGTTACTTCCACGACCTGAGCGCCTATATCAAGGAAACCCAACCGTTGGAGGCCGGGGTGCTGGACATGAACCGCTACGAGAACCTCTGATCGGTTGAGCTGACCTTTCCGGCACACCTGCGGTCGGAAAGGTTGGACGGTCCGGGGCTGCCAGGCAGCCCAACGTGGCCTCAATGCACCAAGGCAATCGCAGGGTGATCCATGCTGTACTCGCTTCAGGCACTGCGGGCGTTCGCCGCCTGGGTGGTGGTCTGCCACCATTTCATGCAGATCTTTTTCGACTTCCATGCCACTGGCCCCGTTGGCCAATTGCTCACTGCCCGCGGCGCTGTGGGAGTCGACATCTTCTTCGTCATCAGCGGGCTGGTGATCTACCTTTCGACCCGGGACAAACCCGTGGAGCCGCGTCAGTTTCTGCTCAACCGCGCGTTGCGGATCGTCCCTGCCTATTGGTTCTACACCCTGCTGATGGCGCTCGTGCTGCTGGCCTTCAGCCAATGGATGCCGCACCAGGCATTCACCTGGCATCACCTGTTGCTGTCGTTGCTGTTCATTCCGGCAGAGAACCCAGGTGGCTACGGCCTGTACCCGACCTTGAACGTGGGCTGGACGCTGAACTTCGAGATGTTCTTCTACCTTCTGTTCGGCCTGGCATTCCTGGTCCGCAAGCGCCACCAATTGCTGCTGGTGACCGCTGCGCTGCTGCTGGTCAGCGAAGTGCTGGGCCGCGTTGGCGTGCTCAGCCGCTTCTACAACAACGGCATCATCTATGAATTTCTGTTCGGTATCGGCATCGGTGTGCTGTACCGCCGCGGCCTGGTGCGTGAAGCGCTGTGGTTGCCGCTGGCATTGCTGGGGGTGGCCGTCTATGCGATCTACCACCTGGACGCCTCCCTGCGCCTTTTGCATTGGGGCCTTCCCAGCGCACTGATCGTGCTGGCATTCGTAGCGCTTGAGCCGTACTTCCAGGGCAATCGGGTACTCAAGGCATTGGGCGACTGTTCGTACTCGGTGTACCTGATCCACGTGCTGGTACTGTACGCGGGCTGGTTCGCCAGCCAGCGCCTGCACCTCAATCCCTACCTGGTCTTTGCCCTGTGCGTGCCTTCCATTGGACTAATGTCGTGGTTCAGCTACCAGTGGCTGGAGCGGGGCCTTTACCGGCGGATGCAGGCGTGGCTGGCGGCGCCGCGGGAGCAAACGCCGGCATTTGCGCTTTCCCGAGTCAAATGCTAGGACTTTGTTCGAAGGCCAGGTTGGCGTACACTTGGCCGCAAGTCTGTGAGGAACTTACATGAGCGCTATAACCATTACCGACGCCGCCCATGATTACCTGGCCGATCTGCTTTCCAAGCAGAACACGCCTGGCATCGGCATCCGCGTATTCATCACCCAGCCGGGCACCCAGTACGCCGAAACCTGCATTGCCTACTGCAAGCCAGGCGAAGAAAAGCCTGACGACACCGCCGTGGGCCTGAAGAGCTTCACGGCCTACCTGGATGCCGTCAGCGTGCCGTTCCTGGAAGACGCGCTGGTCGACTATGCCACCGATCGCATGGGCGGCCAGCTGACCATCAAGGCGCCGAACGCCAAAGTGCCAATGGTCAACGAAGACAGCCCGATCAACGAGCGTATCAACTATTACCTGCAGACCGAGATCAACCCGGGCCTGGCCAGCCACGGTGGCCAGGTCAGCCTGGTGGATGTGGTCGACGACGGCATTGCAGTGCTGCAGTTCGGTGGTGGTTGCCAAGGCTGCGGTCAGGCTGACGTAACCCTCAAGGACGGCATCGAGCGGACCCTGCTCGAACGTATTCCAGAGCTCAAGGGCGTGCGGGATGTGACTGACCACACCCAGAAGGAAAACGCCTACTACTGATCGGTAGTTCGGCGTTGGCAACACCCTGCTAGCAACAAACTGTTACGGATTCAACCCCTGCGACAACAGGCCGCAGCCCGTGTTTAAAGGGCTGCAAGCCACCACCGCCTTGGTCGGGTAGAACCGCTTGGGGTGTCATGCCAGAATGCCCCGGTTTTTCGGCCGGCCCGTCCCGAGGGTCGGCACCTTCCCTTTAAAGGATGGTTCCATGAATGATCTGTTGACCCGGCGCGCAGTTGTCGCCGGGATGGGCGTTCTCGGGCTCGGCCTGCTGGCAGGCTGCAACCCGGCCCGAGGGCTCGAGTTCGAGTACGGCAAGAACATGAGCAACGAAATCCTGGGGCGCAAGTTCCGTCTCAAGGATACCAAGGGCAACGTCGTCACCCTGTCGAGCTTCTACGGCAGCATGCCGATGATCTTCTTCGGGTTCACCCAGTGCCCGGCAGTCTGCCCGACCACCCTGGCGCGCGCGGCGCAAATCCGCAAGCTGCTCCGTGGCCGCGACCGCGAGCTGTTCCAGGTGGTGTTCATCACCCTGGACCCTGAGCGCGACACCCCCGAGGTGCTCGACGCCTACGTCAAGGCTTTCGACCCCTCGTTCATGGCCCTTACCGGTACGCCGGAGGAAATCGCCGAGGTGGCCAAGGAGTTCAAGGTGTTCTACGAGAAGGTCCCGGCCGGTGACACGTACACCATCTCTCATTCGTCCACCAGCTACGTCTACGATACGCGTGGCACCCTGCGCCTGAGCCTGGGCCATTCCCTGAACGCCAAGGAATGCGCCGAAGACCTGGTCACCCTGATGGAGATCTGCTAATGGCTGTTTCACTGCACCCGTTCAAGCGCGGCCTGGCCGCTATCGCCTTGCTGGGGCTGGCGCTGCCGGCCTTGGCCCAGACCACCGTAAGTGATGCCTGGGTACGTGCCAGCGTACCGCACCAGCAGTCCACCGGTGCGTTCATGACCCTGACTGCCAGCAGCGACAGCAAGCTGACAGGGGTGGCATCGCCAGTGGCCAAGACTGTGCAAGTGCACGAGATGACCATGAACGGTGATGTGATGGGCATGAAGCAGGTCGAAGCCGTGCAGTTGCCTGCCGGCAAGCCGGTGAGCCTGGACCCCAATGGCTATCACGTGATGTTGATGGGTTTGACGAAGCAGGTGAAGGAAGGCGACAAAGTCCCGCTGACCTTGACCGTGGAAGATGCCAAGGGTGGCAAGGAAACCTTGGAAGTGCAGGCAGAGGTACGGGCGCTCAACGCCGAGATGGGCGGCGGGCACGACCACATGCACATGAAGCACTGATTGACCCGGGGCCGCTAAGCGGCCCCACTTCATTCAGCTACGAAAACGTGGCAAGGGCCGTTCCAGGGTCAGCGAGGTCAAGGTCTTGCGGACCTGGGCTTCGTCGGCCTCCAGGGCCTTGAGACTCGCGCGGATCTTGCCAGCGGCAGGCACATCACCCTGCCGGTCGATCCAGTCGGCGATCTCTTTGCAGGCACTGCTCAGGCAGGCCTGGCGCTGGTTCATCAACGATATGAGGGTGGTGAGCTCTCTTTCGGACATGGCAGGAACCTCCAATTCAGCCTAGTCAGTGTAGCAGCAGTTAACCGTGCAGGCAGGCGGTGCGATAGGCGCCTGGGGTGACGCCAAAGGCTTGCTTGAATTGCCGGCTGAGGTGGCTCTGGTCCGCGAAGCCCAGGTTGAAAGCCACGTCGGTCGCAGCCAGGCCGCGCTTGAGCATTTCCCGGGCGCGGGCCAGGCGCCGTTGCTTGAGCCAGGCATGCGGCGGCAGGCCGGTGGCTTGGCGGAACACCCGGGCGAAATGGAACGGCGATAGATTGACCGCGCCCGCCAGCGCTTCGAGCGATGGCGGCTCTGCCAGTTGGCTCTCCAGCAGCTCGCGGGCGCGGGCTACGGCCAGTGGTTCGTGGCCAGGGGGCGCGGGTTCAGCGCATTGCCCGTGTCGTTGAACCAGGGCCAGAACCGCCTGGCGCCAGGCCGTCTGTTGCTGCAGGGCACTGGCGCTGGCTTCGGACAGCTGATGCAGCTTGCTGAAGGCGATGGCCAGGGCCGGGTCCTGGATCACGCTGTCCTTGAAGCTGGGCATGCCGTGGCGGCCCAGTTCCAGCTCGTCGAGCACCCCGGTCACCCGTTCATGGTCCGGATAGAACCCGCGGTAGCGCCAGCCAGCCTCATGGGCGGTAGCGCCGGTATGCAGCTCGTCGGGGTTGATCAGCACCATGCTGCCCACCGGCGCCAGGTGCTCGCTGCCGCGGTGCCAGAAGCGCTGGGCACCCGACTCGATCACGGTGAACACATAACCTTCGTGAACATGCGGGGCGAAGCGTTGCTGAATGTAGCGCGCATGCAACATCTCGACATCGCCCAGGGCGGGCGCCTGCCAAAGGTGGGTCTGTTCGCGCAGGGGCGTGCTCATGTCAGCCAGCTGCGCAGCAAGAAGAAGATCAACATGCTCACCAGCATGCTCAGCAATACACTGCGGGTCAACAGCACCAGCACGATGGCCACTACAGCCCCCAGCAGGTAGGGATTGAGCGGGCTCAAGTCCAGCTGATGGCCGGGCAGGAAGACGATTGGCCCGCAAATCGCGGTGAGCATGCCCGGCACGGCAAAGCCTAGAAACTGCCGGGCATTGGAGCTCAGGCGCAGCGGTAGGCGCGGCTCCAGGAACGCGTAGCGATTGAGGAAGACGACGGCGCCCATGGCGAAGATCAGTAGCCAGGTCATACGCGGCCTCCGGAAAAATTCTGGCAGACGAAACCGGCAGCCATGCCCAGCAGGCCGGCGGCCACCAGCGCGGTTTCCCAATGCCAGTAGCTGAAAAGCACTGAACAGAACAGCGACACCGCGACGCACACTAGCGTGGCGAGGTTACGCACCAGTGGGGCGATCAGAGCGACAAAGGTGGCGACGATTGAGAAATCCAGGCCCAGCTGGTCCAGGTGCGGGATGTTCTGGCCCAGCACGATGCCGGCCAGGGTGAACAGGTTCCAGGCCACATAGAAGGTCAGGCCGACCCCCAGCGCGTACCAGCGGTTGAATTGCTGTTGGTCATAGTGGCTGGTCAAGGCGAAGAACTCATCGGTCAACAGGAAACCCAAGCCCAGGCGCCAGCGCAGCGGCTGGTTCGACAGCACCGGGCGCATCGACAAGCCGTAAAGCAGATGTTGCGAGGTCAGCAGCAGGGTGGTCAGCAAGATCGACAGCAGGTTGGCGCCGCCCTTGAGCATGCCGATGGCCACCAGTTGCGCGGCGCCCGCGAACACGATCGCCGACAGGCCCTGACCCTCCCAGGCACTGAGGTTGGCCTCGATGGCCATCGAGCCAGCCAGCAGGCCCCAAGGCGCGACGGCCAGTGATAACGGAAGAATGGCGATGGCGCCGTGCAGAAAAGCTTGGCGAGCGATGGGCGGACTGCTTTGCATGATGGCTGCAACACTGTTGTTCGGCAGCGCAGCATGCCAGAGGGTGGGGCAGGTGGCTTGAACGATCTTGCTGGTTTGCCACTGCCGTAGCAATGATCAACGCTGGCTGGTCAACCGCCGTTGTGCTGCTGCGCAACCATTGATTTCCACCGCCTTTTGCAGCAAGTCCCGGCGATGCTGTGGGTCCAGGTCGCCCAGCAACCGATACACCTCAGCCTGATAGTCGCGTTGGCGGCCCCACTGCATTTCCAGCCCTTGTGGCTGGCTGCGGCTGCAAGCCAGGCGTGTGGCCGGTTGCGGGTAGTAGGGCGCATACAGCGTGGCCATGCCTGGTATCGCTTCGAGCGCCTCGCGGTAACGGGGGCTGGCGTTATACGGTGGGCACCAGGTGGCGATCGCCGTAGCGGGCGGGGCAAAGCCCTGCTGCAGGCTGGCCTTGAGCAGCGGGCAGGCAGCATCAGGGATTTGCGCCGCAGGCAGGTAGGTCGTGTAGTACAGGGCCAGGCGGTATTGGGCCACGGGATGGCCGAGCTCCACTGACTTTTCAAGCAGGGCTACCGCAGTTGGCAGCGTGCGGGCCATGGCCTGGCCCTGGCGTTTGAGTTCCGGGTCGCCGCCAATGGCAGTGCGCAGGGTGTTGCCGTCATCCTCTGGAGTGTCGGCCTGCTCCAGCAGTGGCAGGGCCTGGCGATACAGCAAGTCGGCATGCGGGTCGATTCGCACGTCGAGCGCTTGTGCGGCAAACGGCATCAGCGAGATGAGCAGTGCGGGCACGCGGGCGAAACCACTCACAGGCAGGCCCCACTGGCACCACAGCCCGGATAAGCAGAAAGATACTGGTAGTCGGCTCGGGTGTTCATCACAAGTACACGTGCGCCTCAGGCGTATCGGAACGATGGCCTATTCTAGCCAACCGGATGGTGCTACCGAAAGGGCAACGCACATTTGTCAGACGAGCTTGACCGGGGCGACCTTGCGTTGGGCATGTTTTTCCTGGGCCAGGCCCAGTTTGGCGGTGATGACCTTGGCCAGTGCATCGTTGCCCAGATCGTTCAGGTGCAAGCGATCGATGAACAGCTCGGCCCCGAAGGCAGGGGAGCTGCTCAACATGCTGTTCATGTCGTAACACGGCACCGGATCCGCCTGGCTCTTGATGCGCCTGAAGAAGGCCATGTGCAGCTGACTGTCGAAGGCGCCTTCGAGCAGCCGGTCGAAGTTGGTCGGTTGCTGTTCCAGTGCCGATAGCATGGCTCGCTCTCCGGCAGGCAGCGTTTCACGGCACCACGGCAGCAGCGGTTGGAGAATGAAGGTGAGGGTGGCGTGGCTGTCGGCAAGCAAGCGTTCCCATTGACTCAAGGTACGCCCGATGCAGTCGGCAGCGTGTGCCAGGCGTTTCTGTGGGGCGGATAATGGCCAGGCAGGGGGCGGCACCTGCCGACGCGGGGCCAGGGCCTGGCCAAGGCGTTGCCACAGCGAGTCCCGGCGTGCCGGGCTGGCAGGTAGCGCGCCTTCGTTGAAACTGTTCAGGTAGTTCTGATAGGCCTTGGCATGCAGCGCAGCGTGCGGGCCGCCTAGCATTTCGCCCAGGCCCTCGTGGGCCAAGGTGTTGAGGCCGCTGAGCACCACCACGTGGCCGATTTCGCTGAAGCGATGCTGGTGGGTGAGAAACAGCAGCAGTTCCTGGCTGGCATTGAGCCCACAGCCAGCGAGGCTCAACCACACCTCCCCGGTGAGCATCGACAGGTGCGAGGCCACCGTATGCTCATCGGAACTGGCACCGATCCCCAAGGCGGTCGAACCGCCGACGAGCAAATTGACACGGCCGGTGCCGCCATATTCGCCGGCCGAAAATCGCTTGCCGGCGCAATGGCTGTAGCGCAAACCCAGCGCATCGGTGTTGATGGTGCCGGAACGGTAGCCGCTTTCGTGCACATGCAGGGTGTGTGGGGCACGGCGGCTGCCCAGTTGCAGGAAACGCTGGTAGTCGAGCGACAGTGGCGCAGGCAGGCCCGGGCCGAATGTTGCGCTACTGGACGGGTTCATGGGCGCTCCTTGTTGTCCGGCGTGGCGTCGCACCGAGGCGTCAGCCCGCCAGCTCCTTGATGTTGTAGGCCAGGCCACCGACTGCGATGAGCAACAGGGCAACCCCCGAGGCCAGCGAAATCACCCGGTTGCTACGCTGCGAGGCGATCTTGCCGATGGCAAAGATGTAAAGGCTGAGCACGGCGAAGTCGATGGCCACCCACAGCAGGGACAGCACCATCATGCTTTTGCCGAACGATTCGGTGATCTGGATGAACTGTGGGAAGAAGGCGATGAAGAAAATGATGTCCTTGGGGTTGGAAATACCGACCATGAACCCTTGCCACAAACCGCCCCGCCCGGCTCTTGCCGGATGCTCAAGCGCCTCGCAGGCAGGCGCCTGCAGGCATTCGCGCAAGGTGCCTACGGCGATGTAGCCAATGAACAGGCAGCCGAGCAGGCTCATGCCACTGAGCCAGGCCTTGTCGATCGCTGCACTGGTGAGGATGACCCAGGCCGCGGCGCCGATCAGCACCAGGGAAGCCCAGTTGGTGCCGACAGCGGTGAACATGGCCTTGCGTGAGCCAGAGGCCGCGGCGGTGTTGACGATCAATGCCACGACCGGGCCGGGTGTGGCGATCAGCAGCAGTACGGTCAGGGCGTAGGTAGCGGTCAGTGCGGTATTCACGGTCAGTTCTCGATCTGGGTGTCTGGTGTTGCGTGGACGTGGGCATGAAAGGGGCAGCGCGATGGGTTGAGCGAGCCTGCTTCCTGCAGTTGGTATTGCTTCCATTCGAAGTTGTCGGCCTGGCCAAAGAAGCCCAGGCTGTCGGGCATCACGCCGTCGTTGTAGCGCTGCACGCGTTCGCGAATGCGTGCACGGATGCGCTTGCCGCTCTCAGTGGCGGCATTGGCCACTTCGTCGAAGTTTTCCCGCGGGTTGATGACGAAGGTGATGTGATTGCCCAGGTTGCGGCTTTTCATCTGATGGTGGCCGGGAAAATTCATGTTGATGAACAGCGCCATGCCGGCGTAGCAGAACGACCAGCCACTGTCGTGGGGGTCGGCTGGGATCGCTTGCGGCCAGGGGTGCGGGTCACGGGCATGAACCCCGCGCAGCACCTTCCAGGCCAGCGCCTGCTGTTCGGCCAGGTTGCTGTCGGCGGCCGTTTCGAGAAACACCACCAGCGGGCTGCCGATGCGTTGCTTGACCGGCACCGGTGCTATGGTGCGCACGTATTCGGCCAGCCCTTGAGCGATGTCATCGGCGAGCTGTTCAGCGCGGGCGAAGAGGATGTGGCAGGATTCACCGGCCACCGCCTTGCGCCCGAACAGGCATGGAAAGTCGGGGTTGGCGAGGATGGTGCGAAAATGTTGTATCGTTTCGTGCGTCCAGTGCTGCGTGTTCCGGACATGTTCAGTGGCCAGCTCTAGCGCGTCCAGGCGATAGCAGTTTCCATAACCCGTAAACATGATTTCCCCAGGCGTTTAATGAGTAGAACGTTCAAGACACATGCAGGCAGGTTATTGGCTTATCTTTGTTGTTTACCTGCATTTTCTGGGGCGTACCTGGCGTTGTAAAACGCGTGGTACTATGACCTGCCATTAGTCTCACTCATGCTTCGGGGGCATCATGTCGGAACGGATCCAGGCCTTGCACGCGCTGCGTGCCTTCGAGGTGGCCTCACGGTACGGGTCGTTCACCCGCGCGGCCGAAGAGCTGGCCCTGACCCAAGGCGCCGTCAGCCACCACATAAAGACCCTCGAAAGCCTGTTCGGCTGCGACCTGTTCGAGCGACGTGGGCCCAAGTTGAGCCTCACCGAGCATGGGCGCCTGCTGTCCCAGGAGCTCAAAGTCGGCTTCAAGATCATCGAGAACGCCTGTGCACTGCTGCGCCAGGACCGCTACGGCCTGCGCTTGAAGGCGCCCTCGACGCTGACGGTGCGCTGGTTGCTGAGGGCGCTGGATGCCTTCAAGAAAGTCGATGACAGCTGCAGCGTCCAATTGTCGAGCGTGTGGATGGACATCGACACGGTGGACTTCTACTCCGAGCCTTACGACTGCGCCTTTCTTCTGTCCAACGGCCGGTTCGCCGCCGACATCGAGAGTTTCAAGCTGTTCGACGAATGGCTGATCCCGGTGTGCCACCCAGAATATATGGCGCATGAGCAGCCGGCACTGGGTGACCTACGCCAGTGTGAACTGCTGCACCCTTCATCGGACCGGCGCGACTGGCGGCGCTGGCTGGCGCGCATGGATGCCCTGGACATAAGCATCGATCAGGGCCAGGTGTTCGACACCCTCGACCAGGGCATTTCTGCGGCCCAGCAGGGGCTGGGCATTTCCGTGGTCGACCTGGTGCTGGCCAGTGCCGACCTTACCGCAGGGCGGCTGGTCACCCCGTTCAAGCATGCCGTGGCGACCGGGGACGGGTACTACATGACTTGGCTCAAATCCAGCCCCAAGGCGCGGCAAATGCACAAGCTGCGTGACTTTCTGCTGGGGCAGGTGCCGCCGTTGGCGTACAAGGATATCAACTACCTGTATGGCTGATTGCCCGCACAGCCACCCCGCGCACGGGTAGAATCATCCCATTCGACCTATCCGTAGCACCGAGGACAACGCAGTGGAGTTGCAGCAGGGCTTTGTCCTGACCCGGCACTGGCATGACACGCCCCAAGGTACCTGCGTGGAGTTCTGGCTGGCCACCGACCAGGGGCCGAGGCTGTTGCGTCTGGCCCCGCAGGAGTCGGTGGCGTTCATCCTGCAATCGCAGGTCGAACACGCGCGGCTGTTGCTGGCGGGCGAGGCCGGTGTGGAAATCAGGCCCCTGCGCCTGCAGGACTTCCAACATCGTCCGGTGCTGGGCGTGTATTGCCGTCAGCACCGGCAACTCATGCAACTGGAGCAGCGCTTGCGCGGTGCCGGTGTCGAGGTGTTCGAAGCGGACATCCGCCCGCCCGAACGCTACCTGATGGAGCGCTTCATCACCGCCGCCGTGCAATTCACCGGTCAGCCTGATGCCCACGGTGTCATCTGCGAGGCCCAGCTCAAACCCTTGGCGCACTTTCGCCCGCCGCTACGCCTGGTGTCGCTGGACATCGAGACCAGCGAGCGCGGCGAGTTGTACAGCATCGCGCTGGAAGGCTGCGGGCAGCGGCAGGTATTCATGCTTGGGCCTGCCAATGGCCAGCCCGACGCCGTGGATTTCGACCTGCATTACTGCAACGACCGGGCGGCCATGCTCGACTGCCTGAACCAGTGGATGGCCAGGCACGATCCGGATGCGATCATTGGCTGGAACCTGGTCCAGTTCGACCTGCGCCTGTTGCATGAGCACGCCAAGCTGCTGCAGGTGCCGTTGAACCTGGGACGTAACGGTGCGCCCATGACTGTGCGCGCCCACGCCAACCGGGGCCACGTGTTTGCAGATGCGCCCGGCCGCTTGCTGATCGATGGCATCGAAGCGCTGCGCTCGGCCACCTGGAGCTTCCCTTCGTTCAGCTTGGAAAACGTCGCGCAGACCTTGCTGGGGGAAGGCAAGGCGATTGATACGCCTTACCAGCGCATGGACGAGATCAACCGCATGTTTGCTGAGGACAAGCCGTCGTTGGCGCGTTACAACCTCAAGGATTGCGAGCTGGTGACGCGGATTTTTGCGCATACCCGGCTGTTGGAGTTTCTGCTGGAGCGCTCGTCGGTGACTGGGCTGGCGGTGGACCGCAGCGGTGGCTCGGTGGCAGCGTTCTGTCATCTGTACATCCCGCACATGCATCGGCTGGGCTTCGTCGCGCCCAACCTGGGCAGTCGCCCGGATGAGGCCAGCCCGGGCGGTTTTGTCATGGACTCGCGCCCAGGGCTGTATGACTCGGTGCTGGTGCTCGACTACAAGAGCCTGTACCCCTCGATCATCCGGACGTTCCTGATCGACCCGGTGGGCCTGGTCGAAGGCCTGCGTCAGCCGGATGACGTGCACTCCGTCGAAGGCTTTCGCGGCGGGCGTTTCTCGCGTACCCGGCATTGCCTGCCCGCCATCGTCGAGCGGGTGTGGCAGGGCAGGGAGGAGGCCAAGCGTGAAGGCAACGCACCGCTATCGCAGGCACTCAAGATCATCATGAATGCGTTTTACGGGGTGCTTGGGTCAAGCGGTTGCCGCTTCTTCGACCCGCGCCTGGCGTCTTCGATCACCATGCGCGGGCACCAGATCATGCGCCAGACACGCGCGCTGATCGAGGCACGCGGCTACGACGTTATCTACGGCGACACCGACTCTACCTTCGTCTGGCTCAAAGGTGCACATGATGAAGAGGCTGCGGCGCGCACCGGCCGCGCGCTGGTGGCCGAGGTCAACCAGTGGTGGCGGCAGCACCTGCGTGAAACCATGGGCCTGGAAAGCGCGTTGGAGTTGCAGTTCGAGACCCATTATCGGCGCTTTCTGATGCCGACCATCCGCGGCGCCGACGAGGGCAGCAAGAAGCGCTACGCCGGCCTGGTTCAGCGTGCCGACGGCAGCGAAGACATGGTGTACAAAGGCCTGGAATCGGTACGCACCGATTGGTCGCCCTTGGCCCGGCAGTTCCAGCAGGCCTTGTACGGGCGGATTTTCCGGGGCCAGCCCTATCGTGACTATGTGCGCGGGTTCGTCCAGCAGACCCTGGCAGGTGAGCTGGATGAGCTGCTGATCTACCGCAAACGCCTGCGTCGCCCGTTGGCCGACTACCTGCGCAATGTCCCGCCGCATGTGCGCGCCGCACGCCTGGCTGATGAGTACAACAGCCGGCTTGGGCGTGCCCGGCAATACCAGAATGGCGGCTGGATCAGTTACGTGATCACCACGGCCGGCCCAGAGCCCATGGAAAACCTGCAGTCGCCGATCGATTACGACCACTACCTCAGCCGCCAGCTACAGCCTGTGGCCGATGCCATCCTGCCCTTTGTCGGTGATGACTTTGCAGCGTTGACCGACCGCCAACTGTTGCTGTTCTAAGTGCCCCCTCAGGTGAGCGAAACAGGGCGCGCAAGGTTGCCGTTAGTGGCTTTGGGCTATGCTGAATCTGGGCATCGGCTGTTTGCGAAAATTCTGCCATCCTGGCATCGCGCCTCATCGGAAACCGCCAGTTACTTTTCCCTGGCCCTCTGATGTTCGAAGTGGTTTAGGCTCCGGGTCGGATTTTTCTCCGTGATCTGTAGTCATTGGTTTATCGAGACAATAAGGAGATGCGTATGCTCGTCCGGTCACTGACCCTCGCCACCCTGCTCGCCGTCACCGGCCCCCTGTTCGCCGCCGACAGCGACGCTCCGCTGGCCAAGGAACTGGGCAAGGCACGGCCATTGGTGATCATTGCCCCCAGTACCGCCGACCCGACCTTGCAGGGGCTGAACAGGGACTTGAAAGACCCTGCCACTCAGGCCGCGTTCAAGGAGCGTGGCCTGGTGGTTTACAGCGTCGCCAGAATGATGGGCAAGCGTGACGACAAGAACCTTGAGCAGCAGACCACCATGGCGCTGATACGTGAGCTCAAGCTTGGTGCCAGCAAGGGCACCAAGGTCATCCTGATTGGCAAGGATGGTGAGCGCCACATGCTCAAGGATGACGAAACAAACGAAAAGATCGACGCCAAGGCCATCATCAAAGCAGTCGATGAGTTGCCAGCCAGCGAAAAGGCCATGACTGCACCGGAGCCTGTCGCTGCGGCAGCGGAGCCCAAGGCCAAGGACAGCAAACCCGCCAAACCGGCCAAGCCGGCAGCACCGCCCAAGCCACTGGAAGACTGATATCCGCCACGCGTATCACGCTTGGCGAAACACAAAGGGCTCGTGAGCTTTACGGTCCGGGCCCTTTGCATTTCAGGTTGCCTTGGCCTGCGCCGCGATGTGCCGTTTGATCCAGTGATCAACGCTTAGCCTACCGGCACCTTTGAGCAGCAAGGGCAGCAATGCAACCAGGTAGATCAGAGGCAGCTTGTAGGCCCCGAAGCCTAGATCGGTGATGGCGTAACCCTTGGCCAGTTCGGCCAGGTCCGACCAGTGTGCAGGCCAGTGCAGCGCAACGATCGCTACCACGGTTACCAATGCCAGCCCCGCCGCCGCCAGCCGTGTACCAAGGCCTAGCAGCAGGAGCAACGGCAGGACCAGTTCGGCCCACATCGACAGGTGCCAGTTCAACTCCGCTGGCAGCAGGCTGAAGGGCAGGGGGAAGCGCCCCTGTATATCGCCGAACCAGTTGCTGCCGTTGAATTTTTCCAGGCCGGATTCGAAGAATTCCCAGGCCAGAAACAGCCGTAATGGCAAATCCGCTCCCCAGCCTGCGAGGCAGTCCAGGGGGCTCGAGGTGCGTTTTAGCGTGGTCATGGGCTGTGCTACTCCGTCAGGAAAGAGCGGTGGCGTTGCGGCGCTGGTAAAGCGCCAGTTTGGCGGTGAGCCTGAGGGCGATGGCGGTCATGAGCAGGCCGGCCTGGGCGGCGAACAGCCCCCAGCCAGAGGGAAGGGCGATGGCTCTCATCGAAAAAATCTCCCGGTGTGTCAAAGTGTGACCGGGAGTGTGGCGGTACGACGTACCGGCAGTGTGTCGGTGCAGGCTGTGTTGTGTATCAGAAAGGAGTGACATGAGGTGTAGGGCAATGTCACCCCTGCAGTCCGGCGCGCAGCGCCGCGTCAAGGCCTGCAGGGTTTCACT
Source organism: Pseudomonas sp. NPDC089758 (assembly GCF_044748705.1). NCBI lineage: Bacteria > Pseudomonadati > Pseudomonadota > Gammaproteobacteria > Pseudomonadales > Pseudomonadaceae > Pseudomonas > Pseudomonas sp. NPDC089758. Next base: position 463,116 of record NZ_JBIVGN010000001.1, on the reverse strand, counting down.
TCAGCTCGATCTGTGCGCACAGGCCTCCGCCCTGGCGGTTGCTGAGCACCAATTGCCCGCCCATGGCCTGGATCAGTTGGTGGGCGATTGCCAGGCCCAGGCCGGTGCCGCCGGTGCTGCGGTTGCGCGAGCTTTCCACCCGGTAGAATGGTTTGAGCACTTCGCTGAGCGCTTGCTGGGGGATGCCAGGCCCTTCATCCAGCACGCGGATCAGGATACGTCCCTGCTCATGGCTGACCTCCAATTGCGCCTTGCCGGCGAACTTCAGGGCATTGTCCAGCAGGTTGATCAACACCCGGCGCAGCGCATGCGGGCGCGTTTCCAGCAAACGGCCGGTAGTGCCATGGCGCTCGACCTGCGCGCCGCTGTCCTGGTAATCGAACACCACGCTGTCGAGGAACGCGTCGAGGTCAATGCGGCAGGGCGGCTCGGTGTTGATATCCATGCTGCGGGCGTAGGCTACGCCTTCGCGGACCAAATGCTCCATGGCATCCAGGTCATGCCATAACTTGTCCTTTTCCACGCCCTCGTCCATTACCTCGACCCGCAGTTTCATGCGGGTGATCGGGGTTTGCAGGTCATGGGAAATCGCTGCCAGCAACTGCATGCGCTCCTTGAGATAGGCAGCGATGCGCGCCTGCAAGGCGTTGAAGGCGACGGCGGCATATTTCACTTCGCGCGGGCCGCTTTCGTCCAGCAACATGCCGGGCTTGTCCGGGTCGAGGTCGTCAAGCGCCTTGACCAGGCGGGTCAGCGGGCCGATGGCCAGGCGCACGGCCAGCCAGGTACAGAACAGCAGCACGGCAAGCTGTATGAGCAATACCAGCGGCAGCCATGTGGCGATCGGCACAGCTGCCGGGGTGACATCGATGGTCAGCGGCGCGCCGTCGGCCAGACGCAGGTGCGCCTGGAAGTGGGCGTTCGGGCCGGGTATCTCCTGGAAGGTCAGGCGATACTGGCTGCCGATGGCCTTGACGATCGAATCGGCAGCCATGGGTGGGTCATCGCTTGGCATCGCCGCGCCGGTCACGCCAGTGTCCAGCCGATAGCGGTAGGTGCGCCGCTCCAGGCGGGGCAGCCAGGCGGGGCGTTCAGCAGCGGGAAGGCGGTCAAGGATGGCCACTGACGTGGCGACGTCCTGTTCCAGGTTGCTGAGCATCATCGAGCGGCTGCTGATAAAGCGCTCATAGGCCTGCAGGCTGAACGACAGCCCATAGGCCAGCACCAGCCCGGTGATGAAGATCAGCGCCAGGCGCGAGGCGAGGGTGCGCGGCCACTTCATGATGGCGACTCGAGCAGTTGCACGGGCAGCGAGAACACATAACCTTCGCTGCGCACCGTCTTGATGCAGCTGGGTTCGCGCGCGTCGTCGCCCAGGCGTTGGCGCAGGCGGCTGACCAGCAGGTCGATGGAGCGATCGAAGATATCGGCCTCGCGGCCTTGGGTCAGGTTGAGCAACTGTTCGCGGCTGAGCACCCGTTGTGGATGGTCGAGGAACACGCGCAACAGGCGGTATTCGGCGCCACTGAGAGCCACCAGCGTGCCTTCGCTGTCAAGCAGGTGGCGCGCGGTGGTGTCCAGGCGCCACTGGCCGAAACCGATCAGGCGGCCGCTTTCGCTGATGGTCAGGTTGGGCGGCAACATGCGGGTGCGGCGCAGCACCGCGTTGATGCGGGCCAGTAATTCGCGGGCTGAGAATGGCTTGGTCAGGTAGTCGTCAGCGCCCATCTCCAGGCCGATGATGCGGTCGGTCTCGTCGTTGCGCGCGGTCAGCATCAGCACTGGCGTAGTGCGGTGCTTGCCGGCGCGCAGCTCACGGCACAGCAGCAGGCCGTCATCGCCCGGCATCATGATGTCGAGCACGATCAGGTCGACACTGTTGGCTTCCAGGAAAGCTCGCATCTGCCGGCCGTCGGCGACGATGCTGGTGCGCAGGCCGTTCTTCTTCAGGTAATTGCCGACCAGTTCGCGGATTTCACGGTCGTCGTCGACGATCAGGATGTGATCGACATGTTCCATCGGTGGGGTCCTGTGCAAGGGGAATGAGCGCAGTGTACCGAGCAGGTATGAGCTTGCCTGCAGAGGTTTGTATTGCAGTGTATCTGGCCGTGCGACAGATACAGCAGGAGGCAGGGCGCAGGGTCAGGCGACACATGCCTGATACCTGGCACGCGTGAAATGGCTCTGACCGGGGAGCACCACTCCCCACCCTCAGAAGCTGTCAGGAGAGATGCCATGAACGTGAAAACCCTCGCCAGCGCCAGCCTGTTCGCTGTGCTCAGCCTCGGCGCCCTGGTTGCCCTGGCAACCACACAGCCGATGGAGGATGCCAGCGTCATGCAGTACCGCTATGGCGACCGGCTGGACATACACAAAGTGCTGTCGGTGAAGGATGACCAAAGCGATGCCTGTGGCCTGGTCAATACCCGTATGGACTACCTCGACTCCCAAGGCCAGCGCCAAAGCCTGCAATACCGTACCTATGCCACGAGCGGCTGCCATGACAACTGAGCGCCGCATGCTGCTGAAAGTGGGCGGTGTGGCCTTGGCGCTCTTTGGCCTGGGGCTGGCCGGCCACTTGGCGGCCCGCGACAGTTACGGGGCCATGCCGTCGCTGTCGGGGGCCAGTGAGTGGCTCAACTCGCCAGCGCTGGATGCCGCGCAACTCAAGGGCAAGGTAGTGCTGGTGGACTTCTGGACGTGGGACTGCATCAACTGCCAGCGTAGCCTGCCACATGTCAACGACTGGGCGCGGCGCTACGCCGATCAGGGGCTGGTCGTGGTGGGCGTACATACGCCGGAGTATGACTACGAGCATGACGTCGGTCAGTTGAAAAACAAGGTGGCCAGCCTTCAGATCGCCTACCCGGTGGCGGTGGACAACGATCATCGGGTGTGGAATGCCTGGGCTAATCAGTTCTGGCCAGCGCACTACTTCGTCGATCGCCAGGGCCAGGTGCGGCATGTGCACGTTGGCGAAGGTGACTACGACGGGCAGGAGACGTTGATAAAGGCGTTGCTGGATGAAAAACCCTGAAGTGTTTACCGTCCCTTTCGCGGTTGAAAGCCCGCAAAAGGGACGGTAACGGGCTCAACCGAAGCTGGCGAAATGCGCCTGCATGCGCTCGGCATTGGCCTGACGGCCACTGAACAGTTCGAACGCTTTCACCGCCTGGAACACGGCCATGTTGCTGCCATCGAGGGTGCGGCAGCCCAGTGCCCGTGCCGCACGCAGCAGCTCGGTTTCCAGTGGGAAATAGATGATCTCCGCCACCCACAGCCGGGCATGCAGCAGCTCGACCGGCAGCGGTGTGCCCGGCAGTTTGGCCATGCCGACCGGCGTGGTGTTGACCAGCCCGTCCGCCTCGGCAATCTCGGCCGCCAGGTCCGTGCCCACAACGGCCCGGCCTGCGCCGAAATGGCCGTTGAGGTTGTCGACCAACGCCTGGGCGCGCGCTGCATCCACTTCGAACAGCACCAGCCGCTCGACACCTTCGCCCAGCAACGCATGGGCCACAGCCGAGCCAGCACCGCCTGCGCCCATCTGCACCACCTGCCGGCGCGCGACGTCGGGCAAGCCGCGGCGCAAGCCTTCGGCGAAGCCCAGGCAGTCGGTGTTATGGCCCACACGCTTGCCGTCCTTGAGCACCACGGTGTTGACCGCACCGATACCCCTGGCCTCGTCGGACAGCTCGTCGAGCAGCGGCAGGATCGCCTGCTTGAACGGGTAGGTGATATTGAGCCCAGTGAAGCCGGTGTGCTGGGCCGCTTCGAGCAATTGCGCCAAGGCGCTGTCTTGCAGTTGCAGCTGGTCTGCGTCGATCAAGCGATAGAGGTAGCGCAAGTCCTGCGCATCGCCTTCATGTTCATGCAGGGCAGGGGTGCGCGACAGCTGAATGCCACGGCCGATCAGGCCGGCGAGGATGGCCGGCTGAGTCATGCTGGCTGCTCCTGGAACATTTCGGCGAAGTGCGCCAGAGCCATGCGGTAGCCGTGGCTGCCCAAACCGCAGATCACACCCACCGCGATCGAGGAGACGAACGACAGGTGGCGGAACGGCTCGCGCTTGTGCACGTTGGAGAGGTGCACTTCGATCACCGGCACCTCGCTGGCGACCAGCGCGTCGCGGATGGCCACCGAAGTGTGGGTCCAGGCACCGGGGTTGATCACGATACCGGCGCAGCGACCACGGGCAGCGTGGATCCAGTCGATCAGATCGCCTTCGTGGTTGGTCTGGCGGAATTCGATTTCCAGGCCGTGGGCCTGCGCGGTGTCTGCGCAGCTCTGGGCCAGGTCAGCAAGGGTTTCACGGCCGTACTGCGCAGGCTCGCGAGTACCCAGCATGTTCAAGTTGGGGCCGTTGAGCACGAGGATAAGGGGCTTCATGGCGGGCATCACTTTGTTGTTGTTGAATGCCCGTATGTTTGTACCACCTGGTTAGTTTCGTCAATTGGGTTGAGTGTCGCAGCGTGGAAAGTGGGCGATTATCGAACCCCGAGCACGGCGTTTTCAGCGCGGGTGCACCCCCCGAAAGCGCCGCTTGTCGCTGCTATGGGGCTGCAATGCAGCCCACATCTCAGATGCTGTTGGCAACCCCGCGACCCACCTCACCGTCAGGGGTCTCTTCATGCAACGATATTCGCGATGTTTCCGGCAATGCCAACCCGCCCACCAGCGCCACCAGCGCGATGGCCACCAGATAGAACGCCGGTGCCAGGCTGCTGCCGGTCTGCCCGATAAGCCAGGTCGCCACCAACGGTGCGGTGCCGCCAAACAACGTATAGGCCACGTTGTAGGTGATCGCCGAAGCGGTGTAGCGCGTGTGGGTCGGGAAACTCTCCGACAGCAATGCGGCGGTCACCACACCACTGGACAGTGCGCCTACCGCCAACAGGATGACCCCCAGCAGCGCGGCGGGCACTGACCCGGAACTGGCCAGCCAATAGGCCGGGAATACGCACACCATCACCCACAGGCAGGTGAAACCAATGGTCTTGCGCCGCCCGACGCGGTCGGAGAACGCGCCGGCCAGCGGACAACCGATGGCCGCGAACACCAGCGCTACCGTGGTCACCAGCAGCGACTGGGCGCGTGTCAGGTTGCCGACCATCTGCAGGTAGGTGGCGAAGTAGGTGGTGAACATGTAGAAGGACAACGCAGTGAGCGAGATGAAGGCACCCAGGTTGCGGATGGCCCGGCCATGGTTACGCAACGTGTCCTTGAGTGGCGAATGCTCATGGGTCTTGCCTTGGGCGATGGCCTCGCGAAACGCTGGAGTTTCCTCCATGCGCCAGCGCAGGTACAGGCCCACCAGGCCCAGCGGCGCAGCCACCAGGAACGGTATGCGCCAGCCCCAGGCCGCCATCGCTTCGGCCGACAGGCTCGCCTCAAGGCCGAAGGCGATCACCGCCGCGCAGGCGAAGGCCGAGAAGGTCGACACGGGCACGAAGCTGCCATAGAAGGCCCGCTTGTTTTGCGGTGCGTGTTCCATCAGGTAGGCACAGGCCCCTGCATACTCACCGCCTGCCGAGAACCCCTGCAGGCAGCGCGCAAGGGTCAATAGCGCGGGCGCGGCAAGGCCGATGCTGGCGTAGGTCGGCAGCAGGCCGATCAGTGTGGTGGAGCCGGCCATCAGCAGGATGGTCAGTGACAAGATACGTTTGCGTCCCAGCCGGTCACCCAGTGCGCCGAACACGATCCCGCCCAATGGCCGCAAGGCGAAGGCCACGGCGAAAACGGCGAAGGTCTTGAGCAAGGCCACGCTGGCATCGCCACTGGCGAAAAACTGGCTGGCGATGATCGTTGCGAGAAAGCCGTAGACGGCAAAGTCGAACCATTCGACGAAGTTGCCGATGGCCGAGGCGGCGATGACCCGGCGCAGGGTGGCGGGGGATACCTCGTGAGATGCGGACATGTGGATACGCTCCGGTTTCAAAGGCAGCCTGGCGGATTAGCGAGGCGGTCTGGCCGCGTCGTCGTTGTTGTTGCAGGCAGTAAACCGGTGTGAGCGAAAGGGCGCTTTTTCGAGGACGACGCCCAGATATCTGTTTTGACCGCGTGAGACCCTTGGGTGGCCAAGCCTCGGCAGTCAGCGGGGGTTAAACCGAGAACACCACCCCGGTGCGCGAAGCCGCGTTGCGAATATGCTCCTGCATCGCTTTTTGCGCCGCCGCCTGTGAGCGGCGGGCCAGGGCGCGCAGGATCTTGCGATGTTCCTGCCAGGTTTCCATCGCCCGTTCCGGGCGGATGAAGGGCAGCTTCTGGCTTTCCAGGAAGATCTCCTGGCTGGCGGTGATCACCTGCAGCATGGCGTGGTTACCGCAGGCTTGCAGCAACTGTTGGTGGAAGGCGAAATCCAGCCGTGCGGCGGCTTCGAAGCGGCCCGCACGCAACTCCTGATGCATCGCCTCCACGTTCAGCTCCAGGCGATCGATGTCGTCAGCGGTGAGCGCCAGCGCCGCCTGCCCAGCGGCGAAACCCTCCAAGGCGTAGCGCAGTTGGAAGGTGTCGCTCGCCGAGACCTGTTCGGCATAAGGCCAGGCAAATGCCGAAGGCGTTGGCGCTTGCACGAACACACCTTTGCCCGGCTGAACGCTCACCAAGCCCAGCGCGCTGAGCGAGGACAGCGCTTCTCGCAGAGAGGCCCTGCTGACCCCCAGCTGCTCGGCAAGGTCGCGCTGCGAGGGCAGCGCATCACCGGGCTGATAGCCGCCGTCTTCGATCAATTTGCGGATGCCTTGCAGGGCCTGTTCGGGGACGGCGCGGGGTAGGGTGTCGAGCATGCTGTTCAGACCGGTCGGAGGGCGATGACCTTGGCTTTTTACGGCCATTGACAGGCGCTTGCAAGCATTGCTCCGCCCTGAAGCAGGCGAATGCGGCCTTGCACAAAAGCGGGGCGTGACGACGGCAGGGCAGGCGCACGGCCAGGCAACTGTTCAGACCAGTAAGACCGTTCAGCTCAGGGCTTGAGCACGTTGTACCAGGGCCCGCAGGGTTCTTGGCATGGCCCGTGCACTGGCCAGCCAGCACACTTTTCCCTGGTTACCTGCGAGGCCACACCATGAAGACATTCCGCACCTTGTTCCTGGCCAGCCTGTTCTGCAGCAGCGCCCTCGTGCTGCCAGCCGCCCAGGCTGATGCCCTGGCCGACATCAGCGCCCGTGGCGTGCTCAAGGTGGCAGTGCCCCAGGACTTCCCCCCCTTCGGCTCGGTAGGGCCAGACCTCAAACCCCGTGGTCTGGACATCGACACGGCACAACTGCTGGCAGACAAGCTGGGTGTGAAGCTGGCCCTGACCCCAGTAAACAGCACCAACCGCATCCCGTTCCTCACCACCGGCAAGGTCGACCTGGTGATTTCCAGCCTCGGCAAGAACCCGGAACGTGCGGCGGTGATCGATTTTTCCCGGCCCTATGCGCCGTTCTACCTGGCCGTGTTCGGCCCGGCCGAGGTGGACATCGCCGGTATCGACGCTGTCGCTGGCAAGACCATCAGCGTTACCCGCGGTTCGATCGAGGACATGGAACTGAGCGCCGTAGCGCCCAAGGGGGCGGTGATCAAGCGTTTTGAAGACAACAACTCGACCATCGCCGCCTACCTCTCCGGCCAGGTCGAACTGATCGCCAGCGGCAGCGTGGTAATGGCCGCCATTGCCCAGAAGAACCCGGCCAAGGTGCCTGTGGTCAAGGTCAAGCTCAAGGACTCGCCTGTCTATGTGGGGCTGGCCAAGAACGAGCCGGCGCTGCTGGACAAAGTGAACGCCACGCTCGAAGCCGCCAAGGCTGACGGCAGCCTCAACCGCAATGCCGAAAAATGGCTGAAGCAGCCGCTGCCGGCCGACCTCTGAGCTGTACCCGGAGCCTGCCACCATGGCCTATGAATTCGACTTCGCCCCTGTGCTGGCCCAGGCCCCCTTGTTGCTCAAGGGCGCCTGGTTCACCCTGCAGCTTACGGCGGTCGGCACCTTGCTGGGCGTGGCCATCGGCGTGCTCGGCGCGGGTGTACGCGCCTGGCGTGTGCGCCCCTTCGACACGCTGTTTGGCTTGTACGTGGAGCTGATCCGCAACACGCCCTTCATCGTCCAGCTGTTCTTCATCTTCTTCGGCCTGCCGGCACTGGGCATTCGCCTGACCGAGTGGCAGGCGGCGGTGCTGGCCATGGTGATCAACCTGGGGGCCTACTCCACCGAGATCATCAGGGCGGGCATTCAGGCCATTCCCAAAGGCCAGCTGGAAGCTGCCGCGGCCTTGGCCATGAGCCGCTTCGAGGCCTTTCGGCATGTGGTGCTGCAGCCGGCCCTGGCCAAGGTATGGCCGGCACTGACCAGCCAGATCGTGATCGTCATGCTCGGCTCGGCGGTGTGCTCGCAAATCGCCACCGAGGAGCTGTCGTTCGCCGCCAACTTCATCCAGTCGCGCAACTTCCGCGCATTCGAAACCTACCTGCTGACCACCGTGCTCTACCTGGTCATGGCCATCGCTCTGCGCCAATTGCTGGCATGGCTGGGGCAACGTCTGCTGATGGGGAAACGCTAATGGACTTCACCTTCTGGGACATCCTGCGCAACCTGCTGATCGGCCTGCAATGGACCTTGCTGCTGTCGCTGGTGGCGTTCTTGTGCGGTGGCTTGGCCGGGCTGCTGGTGCTGGTCGCCCGCATTTCTCAATCGCCGTGGCTGCGTGGCCTGGCGCGCGGTTACATCGAGCTGTTTCAAGGCACACCATTGCTGATGCAACTGTTCATGGTGTTTTTCGGCATTGCCTTGTTCGGCCTGGATGTGTCTGCCTGGATGGCGGCAGCCATTGCCCTGACCCTGTTCACCAGTGCGTTTCTTGCCGAGATCTGGCGTGGTTGTGTCGAGTCCATTCCAAACGGTCAGTGGGAGGCGTCCGGTAGCCTGGCAATGAGCCGCATGGAGCAACTGCGCCATGTGATCCTGCCACAGGCGTTGCGCATCGCCGTCGCGCCGACCGTGGGCTTTTCGGTGCAGGTGGTCAAAGGTACTGCCGTCACCTCGATCATCGGTTTCACCGAGTTGACCAAGACCGGCGGCATGCTGGCCAACGCCACCTTCGAGCCGTTCATGGTCTATGGCCTGGTTGCGCTGGGTTACTTCATCCTCTGTTACCCGCTCTCGCTGAGCGCCCGTTATCTGGAAAGGAGGCTGCATGCCCCTGCTTAGAGTGTCCGCGCTGCACAAATACTACGGCGACAACCATGTGCTCAAGGGCGTCGACCTGAGCATCGAGGAGGGCGAGGTGGTCGCGATCATCGGCCGCAGCGGCTCGGGCAAAAGTACCTTGTTGCGCACCCTCAATGGCCTGGAGTCGATCAGCGATGGCGTGATCGAAGTGGACGGTGAGTACCTCGATGCCGGACGCGCCGACTTGCGCTCCCTGCGGCAGAAGGTGGGCATGGTGTTCCAGCAGTTCAACCTGTTCCCGCACCTGAGCGTGGGCGAGAACGTGATGCTCGCGCCCCAGGTGGTGAAGAAGGCCAACAGGGCTCAAGCGCGCCAATTGGCTGAACAGATGCTGGCGCGGGTAGGCCTGGCGGAGAAGTTCGATGCCTACCCTGATCGGCTTTCCGGTGGCCAGCAACAGCGGGTGGCGATCGCGAGGGCGCTGGCCATGTCGCCCAGGGTGCTGCTGTGCGACGAAATCACCTCGGCGCTCGACCCCGAGCTGGTCAACGAGGTGTTGGGCGTGGTGCGCCAGCTGGCCAGCGAAGGCATGACCTTGATCATGGTCACCCATGAGATGCGCTTTGCCCGCGAAGTGGGCGACAAGCTGGTGTTCATGCACCATGGCAAGGTGCATGAAGTGGGTAACCCGCGTGAAGTGTTCGCTGCACCGCAAACGGCCGAGCTGGCCAATTTCATCGGCTCGGTGGTATCGGCCTGAGCCTGCCTCGGCGGCTGCAGCTCAGGCCGCCCGCTCCAGCACGTCCAGCAGGTCGACGAACTCCATCGCCAGTTTGTGCCGCGGTGCCAGGTGTACCAGCGGCACCGACGCCAGGTGCGACTCTCGCATCTTGATCGAGCTGCTCAAATACACCGGCAGCACTGGCATGCCCTCGCTGCGCAGTTGGTCAACCAACGTCTGATGCAATGCTGTGCGGCCGGCGAACTGGTTGACCACCACGCCTTCCACGTGCAGCGCGGGGTTGTGGTCCAGGCGCAGTTCCTCGACCTGGGCCATGACACTGTGCAGCGCCTGGCGCGAGAAGCTGTCGCAGTCGAACGGGATCAACAGGCGCTCAGCCGCCACCAAGGCGCTGAGGGTATAGAAGTTGAGCGCAGGCGGGGTGTCGATATAGATCCGTTCGTAATCCTCGCTCAGCGCCAGCAGCAGCTTGCGCAGCTTGTTGATCTTGAACTTGCTCTGCAGTTTGCTCTGCAAGTCGCTGAGGTCGGGGCTGGCGGTCACCAGGTGCAGGTTACGGTAACGGGTTTCGGTGATTGCCACGCGGTGCTTCTTGCCCGCAGCGGTGACGGGCGACAGCGTCTGGCGAAAGAAATCGGCGATGCCGGCGGGTATGGCGTCGTTGGCCAGGCCAGTGAGGTAGTAGGTGGCGTTGGCCTGTGCGTCGAGGTCCACCAGCAACGTGCGGTAACCTTCGGCTGCACTGGCGGCGGCAAGGTTGCAGGCGATGCTGGATTTGCCCACGCCACCTTTCTGATTGAAAACCACACGACGCATTGGACGCTCATCCATGAAGAGAGAAATGTCAGGTTGGGGTCAATCCTATGACCAATACACGACAGTTTTATGACAGCGACCGTTACATCTGGTCACGATAAACCCGGCCTCCGCGGGACCTGCTCAGCCGCCGCTCCCTGACCCGCTTCCACTGCTGCCGCTACTACTACCGCCGCTTCCACTGCTGCCGCTACCACTACCGCCGCTACCACTACCGCCGCTACCACTGCCAGAGCCTGAAGCCCCACCGGAGCCCTGGGATCCACTGCTCTCCGCGCCTTTGGTAGTGCCATCTCCGCCAGTGTTGTCGGTGTCGTTGCTGCCCGTTCCGCTGCCGGTGGCATCGGCAGGCACACCCGCGCCCGTCGCACCACCCTTGTCGACTGCCATCGTGCCAGGGCCTGGGGGCGAGTTACCGTTGTCGTTGATGTCGGTCGCCGCCAAGGCGGCGGATGTGCCGGCGCCCAGGCAAAGGGCGAGCAGCAGCGCATGATGGGTCAACCGTTTCATGGTGATCTCCAGTAAAGTGATTACCCAATCTTCGGCTGGCCGGCGGGGTGGGAGGTGCCGTGCAACCGACGGGTGGCCGCCATTGAACGCCTGTCAGCTTCGCTGTGCGCCTGCGCCACTCCCAGTGAGAGGGTCGCAGCGCCTACAGTACTGCGCGGTTACAACCCATTCAGCTCGTCCTCCACCTGCTGCAAGCGCTTCTGTGCCAGCGCCTGGGCCTTCTCGTCGCGTGCGGTCTCGCGCATCAGCCGGGTAAGCTTGGCGCTCAGCCGCTGGCCGTCCTCGGTCTGCTCCAGGGCCTGGGCCTTGGCGGGGTCGCGGGTGACCTGGACGATGGTGGCGAACTCGGCGTCGCTGAAGTTCTTTTCGCTGTAGAGCTTGAACAGGTCCTGGCGCTGGTCCTCGACCGTGAGGTGCTTGCGCAGCACGCTGCGGATTGTCTCTTCGTCGAGTTGCGGGTGAGTGCGGGTGAGCAGCGACGCCATGCGGTCTATGTTGTGCTCGTAGGCTTCCTGCAGCGGCAGCATGGCCACGATCTGCTCTTCGCGGGTCGGTTTCTGGTCGCAGGCGGTGAGGGCAGCGGCAAACAACAGCGGCAGCAACAACTTGCAGAGGCGGGGCATGGGCTGGCCTTGGGCGCGTTCTAGGGCGAGGATTATAGCGAGATCGGGCCGGCCATGCATTGGGCCGTCCGATGCGGTAGGGTAGGGAACCTTTTTTCAGGCCATCGCTTCAATCCCATGCCCGACTGGACTTTCCAAACACCCGGCCGTGACGCCATCGATGAAGTCGTAGCCTTCGTCGACAAGGCCCGCCGGGAGCTCTTCCCCATGCTCGCCCATTCACCTCTGCCCAAAGACCTGGCCGATTTCGAGGCGACCTACCTCGATGGCGACGGGCATTTTCTGGAAGCCCGGGATAACGGCACCTTGATCGCAACCATCGGCTACCAGCCCTACGACCATCGCTTTCATCAGCTCGATTATCACGGCAAACGCGTCGTTGAAATCGTGCGCCTGTTCGTGCTGCCCGGCTACCGGCGCAACGGCTTGGCCGCGGCGTTGTTCCAGGCCTTGCGTGAGCACGCCGTCGAGGCAGGTGTCGACTGCCTGTACCTGCACACCCATCCGTTTCTGCCGGGTGCGATCCGGTTCTGGGAGCGCCAGGGCTTTGTGGTGGTCGACGTAGAGGATGACCCGGTGTGGCTGACTACGCACATGGAGCAGTGGCAGGCGCTTTAGGAACCGGTCATTGGCCGGCCTCCAACTGCTGCAGTTGAGCTGCCAGGCGCGTGCGTGCCCGGGCAGGCAACGCCGCTGGCAATTCGGTCAAGCGGGCATCGCCTACCTGAATCAGCATCACCATGCCCATCGCCAGGTGCGGGATGCACTGGATGCCGTACACCCCTGGCACCGTGAAGGTCTGCTCGAAGGGCTGGTTCAGCTTGCTCTTGAAGGCCACGGCGCCCTCCGGTAGCAACCCGGGCAGGCTGGCTGCGTTGTGGCCGCTCTGGGTCGGCACGAAACGTACCGTATCACCCGGAGCGATACGCAGGTGGTCGGGCTCGTAGATCATCGAGCCTGCCGCCCCGCGGTTGAGCATCTTCACTTCGTGCACATCGGCCAGCGCGGCGAGAGGTAGCACAGCGCTGGCGAGCAGCAGGACGGTAGTGCGCAACAGCATGCCGGAGCTTCCTGGTTCAGGGGGCGCGAAAGCGCAGGATGCGCGCGCCGTCGAAGGGGTCGGTGAGGTAGCGGGCGTGTACGCCGAAGGTGCTCAGCAAACGCTCGGGGGTCAGTACCTCAAGCGGATCGCCGAGGGCGACCAGGCGGCCGTGTTCGAGCACCGCCACGCGGTCGCAGGTCAGTGCCTGGTTCAGGTCGTGCAGGGCCACCAGGGTGGTTAGCGGTAACGCCTGTACCTGTTGCAGCAGGCTCAGCTGATGCTGGATGTCGAGGTGGTTGGTCGGCTCGTCGAGCAGCAGCACCTGCGGGCGCTGGGCCAGGGCGCGGGCAATGTGTACGCGCTGGCGTTCGCCACCGGACAGCGAACCCCAGATACGGCTACGCAGGTGCGAGGCATCGAGGTCGGCCAGGGCCTGCTCGACGATCGTACGATCCTCCTGGGAAAACGGCGCCAGGGCGGACAACCATGGGGTACGCCCTAGCGCCACGGCGTCGAACACGCTGATGGCGTCGAGGGTGTCGGCCTGTTGCTCGACCAGCGCCAAGGCCTGGGCGATGCGCCGACGCGGCAGGCGTGCAAGCGGCTCGCCGAGCAATTGCACGCCGCCGCTATGCGGCGTGCGCAGCCCGGCCAGCAGTTTGAGCAGGGATGATTTACCGGAGCCATTCGGGCCGACGATGCCAAGGGTTTCACCGGCGACGACCGTCAGGTTGATGTCGCGTAGCACGGGGTTGCCCGCCAGTTGCAAACCCAAGCCTTGGCAGGCGAGCGGAGCGACTTTCGGCGGTGTCATGGCCGTCATGCGCGCCCCCTGCGGCTGACCAGGATCAGCGCAAACACCGGTGCGCCTATCAGCGCTGTGACCACCCCTACCGGGATCACCTGGCCCGGGATCAGCGTGCGCGAAAGCATGTCTGCGGCGATCAGGAACAGCGCACCGCCCAAGGCGCTGGCCGGCAGCAGGCGGCTGTGTCCTGGGCCGAGCAACAGGCGCAGGGCATGCGGGATGACCAGCCCGACAAAACCGATGGCGCCGACGATGGACACCATCACTGCCGTCACCAGCGCCGCGCAGCTGATCAGCAGCAATTGGCTGCGCCGCACCGCGATGCCCATCGACGCCGCCGAATCAGCGCCGAAGGTGAAGGCGTCCAGTGTGCGCCGGTGCCACAGGCACACCACCAGCCCGAACAGTGCCACCGGCATGGCCAGCCATACGGATGGCCAACGCACGCCACTGAGGTTGCCCAGCAGCCAGAACAGGATGCCGCGAGCCTGCTCGGCGGTGGCTGATTTGGTGATCAGAAACGCCGTCAGGGCGTTGAACAGTTGCGAGCCGGCAATCCCTGCCAGGATCACTTGGGCATTGTTGCTGCTCGGGCCAGCTGCGCGGGCCAGCACCAGGACCAGCGCGAAGGCTGCGACGGCGCCGACGAAGGCGCCGCCGGACATGCTCAGGGCAATGCTGCCCAGGCCCAGCAGGCCCACCAGCACGGCGCCGGTCGATGCCCCGGCTGACAGGCCCAGCAGGTAGGGTTCGGCCAGCGGGTTGCGCAGCAGTGCCTGCAGGATCACCCCACAGGTCGCCAGCCCTGCGCCGCAGGCGGCGGCGACCAGCGTGCGCGTCAGGCGGTAGTTCCAGACGATACCGGCGTCGATCGGGTCGATCGGGTAACCGGCCTGCCACAGCTGGTTGGCCAATACCTGGTACACCACGCGGGGTGACACGCTGGTCTCGCCGATGGCAGTGCCGGCGAGCAGTGCGCCGAGCAGGGCCATCAGGGCCAGTGCAGAGCAGGGCAACAGACGCTTCATCACGGCGCCGCTTTACCGCTGGCGAAGGCTGCCGACAGGGTCTGCAGGCCCCGGAACAGGCGGATACCGGCCTGCATGGCATCGGCGTCGAGGATGATGATGCGGTTGTTTTTCACGGCATCCATGTGCTTGGTTACCGGGTCGCTGTGCAGGAAGTCGAGCTTCTTCTGGTAGTCGTCGGCCGGAAAGCGGCGGCGATCCATGCGGGCGATGATCAGCCACGTCGGGTTGGCCTTGGCGAGGGTTTCCCAACCCACCGTGGGCCATTCTTCGGTGGACTCGACCACGTTGCGCACACCCAGGGTGCGCAGCATGAAGTCTGCCACGCCCTGGCGGCCCGCGACGTAGGGGTCGATGTCGAGGTCGGCGCTGGAGAACCAGAACAGCGCAGAGGTCTGGCTCAGGTCTTTGCCGGCCAGTTGTTGCCTGGCGCCGTCCAGGCGTGCCTGGAGGTCGCTGTTCAGTGCCGCGCCACGGTCCTGGACGTCGAAGATTTCTGCCAGCTGGCTGACGCTCTTGTAGATGCTCTGGACCTGAAACGCCTGCAGCCGCGTGCCATCGGCCCCCACCAGGTTGTCCTTGCCTTCGCAGTCCGAGGGCAGCAGGTAGGTGGGAATCTTCAGTTCGTTGAACTGCTCACGGGTCGCGACCACGCCTTGGGCGCCAACCATCCATTCGAACTGTACCGCCACAAGTTCGGGGCGCTTGCCCACCACCGCTTCGAAGCTTGGGTCGTTGTCGGCCAGGCGCGGCACCTTGTCATTCTGCGCCTTGTACTCGGGCAAGACGTTGTTGAACCACAGCGAAGTGCCGGCCAGCTTGTCGCCCAACCCCAGCGCGTAGAGGATTTCGGTGCCGGCCTGGCCGATGGTCACAGCGCGTGCGGGGGCGTGGGCGAAGGTTTGCGGCATGCCGCAGTTGTCCACGGTCAGCGGATAATGCGTGACGGCGGCCTGTGCCGCGCCCGTGAGGCTCAGGCCGACAAGCAGGGTGGCGAAACGGGACAGCATGCGGGGCGATCTCCTATCGGACAGTTCACGGAAGGAACGCGCGGACAGGCATCGCCGAGCCCCTCATGCGACAGGGGCAACTCTGATGGCCAATCCCGGACACCCCGCCGGTTGGTAGATGTAAGCCGGCAGGTCTCCTGACTGGTGCGTCATCACCCGGCTCCGGCCTTCCCGGATCAGCGGATCCAGTGGCATCGATGGAGCGGGCTCGGCACCTACAGTTGCGGGGGCAGTTCCGTTTGGCGCGCCTGGGCGGCTTGGGATTCCCTATTGTTTCCGTGGTGGAAACCGGCGGCCCGCATGGTAGACCATCAGGCAGCCGGTGAAAACGCTGAATCAGAAGTACTTGAGCCAGGTGATGTCGCGGCGGCGCGCCTTGAGCCTGGCAAACCAGTGCACCGGCAGGTACAGCGCCACGGCCAGCAGCACAGCGCCCAGCCACACCGCGCCCATGCCGTCGAGCCCGAAGTAATCGCCGTGATTGCGGCCGAACAGGGCGACGCTGGCCAGGTACAGCAGTTTCAGCACGTACAGGTGCAGCAGGTAGAAGAACATCGGCGCCGCGCCGAACACCGCCAGGGCACCGATCCAGCGTGTTTGCCCTGCACGTTCGAAGGCGCGCAGCAGCAGCAGGCCGCAGCCCAGGGTCAGGGCCAGGAACAGCAACGAGGGCGGGTATTTGGTGATGTTGAAGAAACTCATCACGGTCTGGGTAAGCGTCGGGTAGCCGCTCCACGGCGCCTCGCCGTAGCCATTGAGCATGCGCAGCACCATGAAGCCGAGCAGGGCGATGACCCCTGCCAGCAGCAGGCGGTACTGACGCTGGCCGGCATCGCTGCCACGGGCGAACCATGGGCCCAGGCCATAGCCCAAGGCAATCACGCCGATCCACGGCAGTACCGGGTAGGAGGTGCGCAGGCGCAGGCTGTCAGAAAGTTCCAGCCAGCCACGGTCATGCAGGATCGCCCACGGCACATGCAGCGCCGACTCGGTGCCAAAGTGCAGGCCGTCGAGCAGGTTGTGGCCGGCGATGATCACTGCGCCCAGCACAATCAGCGCCGGGCGCGGCAGCCACACCAGCAGCGACAGGGCGATCATGCTTACCCCGATGGCCCAGATCACCTGCAGGTAGATGACACTGGGGGGCAGCTGGAAGGTCCAGGCGAAGTTCACCAGGGTGAACTCCAGCACCACCAGGAACAGGCCGCGCTTGAACAGGAACGCCGAGACATCGCTGCGGCCCTGATATTTCTCGCCGTACAGCCAGGCCGACAGGCCGGTCAGCAGGACGAACACCGGGGCGCAGAGGTGGGCCAGGGTGCGGCTGAAGAACAGCGACGGGTCGGTGGTGTCGATGCTCATCGGGTCGCTGACCTGGTGGTGCAGGAAGAAGGTTTCGCGAACGTGGTCGAGCAGCATGAACAGGATCACCAGACCGCGCAGGGCATCGATGCTCTGCAGGCGCTGGGTGAGCAGGGTTGGGGTGGCGGCGGAGCTTGTCATGGAGGTATCGCAGGCAGGCTGTATGTCAAATGAAATGTTATTTTCTAACATTTTCACCTGCGCAAGGTAGTGATTTTTTGCAGTGGCTGTGCAGGCCTCATCGCCGGCAAGCCGGCTCCCACCGCGACCGCGCAGTTCTTCAAGCCTGCGCTTACCTGTGCAAGCAACGGTCTTGCCCAATTTCCAATAGCCGGCGCAATCCAGGTGGGAGCCGGGCTTGCCGGCGATGGGCCGCACAGCGGCCCCAGATGCTCGCTGCTCCCGTCGAGCGCGCTGGGGCTATTACAGCTCCGCTAAGGACGCCGCGGGTCAGCGCCTGGCACCTGGAACGCGCATGCGAGGATTGGTCACGATGCGCGTCAATCATCCATCTACTGCTGCTCCTCAGTGCGCGCCGGCCGACTTGCTCAGGTCGCTTTGCGCCCATTGGGTGTAGATGCAGGCATCTGCAACCGCCCAGCGGACCTTCACGGTATCGCCAGGCTGCATGGACATCCCCGCAGCCGAGAGAGCTTTCACGGTCAGTTCGGTCCCGCCTGGGGTCATCACATGGCAGGTCTGGCTTTCGCCGAGGAACAGCACTTCGCCGACCTTGGCAATCACTTCGTTCCAGCCCGCTGGCAACGGTTGGCGTGCCGCTTGCTCGGTGGTGAGTGCCAGGGCCTTTTCCGGGCGTACCATGATCAACGCATCTTGCCCCGCCGCCAGGCCAGGCGTCAGGCGGATCGCCACCGGCTGGCCTTCGAAGCTGCCAGCGCCGTTGCTGGTGGCCGTGATGCGCAGGAAGTTGGAATTGCCCAGGAACGAGGCGACAAAGGCGTTGGGTGGATTCTGGTAGAGGTCATAACCGGTGCCCAGGCCGACGATCTTGCCGTGGCTGAAGATGGCGATGCGCTGGGACAGACGCATGGCTTCTTCCTGGTCGTGGGTGACGTAGACGATGGTGATGCCCAGCCGGCGGTGCAACTGGCGCAGTTCATCCTGCAGGTCTTCGCGCAGTTTCTTGTCCAGTGCGCCAAGGGGCTCGTCCATCAGCAGGATACGAGGTTCGTATACCAAGGCGCGGGCAATCGCCACCCGCTGTTGCTGGCCGCCCGACATCTGCGAAGGCTTGCGATGGGCGAACGCCTCCAGCTGTACCAACTTGAGCATGGCATCGACCCGCTTCTGGGTTTCAGCAGCGCTGAGCTTGCGGATGGCCAAGGGGAAAGCGATGTTGTCACGCACATTCAGGTGCGGGAACAGCGAGTAGCGCTGGAACACCATGCCGATGTCGCGCTTGTGTGGTGGCACATTCACCAGCGACTGCCCCTCGACCAGAATCTCGCCGCTGCTGGGCGTCTCGAACCCGGCCAGCATCGACAGCGTGGTGGACTTGCCCGAGCCGCTGGAGCCGAGGAAGGTGAGGAACTCGCCGTCCTGGATTTCCAGGTCCAGATTATCCACGGCGGTGAAGTCACCGTAATGCTTGTTCAGGCCGCGCAGGCTGACCAGGGTCTTGTTGTGCGCGTTGTCTTTGATCACTGCACTCATTGTTGTTTTCTCCGGGCGCTCAGGCGTTCGTTTCGGTGCGCCGGCGCAAGGCGGCGGCAATGACCATGACCAACAGCGGCAGGCCGATCAGCAGCGTCGAGGCGACGGCGATCACTGGGCTCAGGTCCTGGCGCAGGGTGGTCCACATCTTGACGGGCAAGGTTTGCAGGTCGGGGCTGGCCATCATCACGCTCAGTACCACCTCGTCCCACGAGACCAGGAAGGCGAACAGCCCGCCGGCGATCATCCCCGGGCGAATGGCCGGGAAGGTCACCTTGAAGATCGCCTGCAGGCGCGAGGCGCCGCAGATCACCGCGGCGTCCTCGATCGATTGGTCGAACAGCTTGAGCGAGTTGATGATCGAAATGATGGTGAAGGGCAGGGCGACGATCACATGGCTGACCACGAAGGCGAACAGCGTGCCGGTGTAGCCGAGCTTCAGGAACAGTGCATACACCGCCACGGCAATGATCACCAGCGGCACGATCATCGGCATGGTGAACAGCCCATAGAGCATTTCGCGGCCAGGGAAGCGGCCACGCACCAGGGCGAATGCGGTAGGCAGGCCCAGCAGCACGGCGGCGATGGTGGTCAGCACGGCGACCTTGAAGCTGGCCAGGGCGGCGTCCATCCACTCAGGGTTGGCGAAGAACTGGGCATACCATTTGAAGGTCCAGCCTGGTGGCGGGAATACCAGCCATTGCGATGAGCCGAACGACAGCAGGATGATGAAAACGACCGGCAGCAGCAGGAAGGCCGCAATCACGCCGGTGGTCAGGTACAGGCCCGTGCGCAGCGGGCGCCCCATGGCATTGGGAGACAGAAGCATGGCGGTTTACCTCGCGTTGCCGACCGGGGACTCCGGTTGCAGCTTCAGGTACAGGTAGAAGAGCACCAGGGTGATGACCACCAGCAGTGCGGCGGCGGCGCTGGCCAGGCCCCAATTGAGGAACGATTGCACCTGCTGGATGATGAATTCGGGCAGCATCATGTTCTGCGCGCCACCCAGCAGGGCCGGGGTGACGTAGTAGCCCAGCGACATGACGAACACCATCAGCGCACCGGAGAACAGCCCCGAGCGGCACAGCGGCAGGAACACCTTCCAGAAGTTGGTCCAGGGGCTTGCGCCGCAGATGGAGCCGGCCTGCAGCACCATCGGGTCGATGGCGTGCATGGTCGCCTGCAGTGGCAGCACGATGAACGGGATCATGATGTAGCTCATGCCGATCACCACGCCGGTCAGGTTGTGCACCATTTCCAACGGGGCATCGATGATGCCCAGCGCCATCAACGCCTTGTTGATCACCCCCGAACCCTGCAGCAGCACCAGCCACGAGTAAGTGCGCGCCAACAGGCTGGTCCACATCGACAACAGCACGATGTTCAGCAACCAGCGGCCCCAGCCGTTGGGCACCAGGGTGATTGCCCAGGCCAGCGGGAAGCCCAGCAACACGCTGATCAGGGTGACGACGCCGGCAACCGAAAAGGTGTTGAACAAGACCCGCGCATACGCCGAGTTGGCGAACAGCTGCTCGTAGTTGCCCAGCCCCGGCACGGGCTCCAGCACCCCGCGCAGCAACAGGCCGATCAGCGGGGCGAAGAAGAACAGGCCAAGGAACAGCAGGGCAGGCAACAGGTTGCGGCTGCCTTTCCAGCGCTGGCCGAGGCTCATGCGGCGCGGGGCCGTCCCGGGGGCGCCGGCGCCCGTGGGGGCACCTTGCGCGTTTTGCAGGGCGTTGATGGCGACTTTCATTTCACCAACCACTCATTCCAGCGCGCGGCGATGGCCTGGCCGTTCTTGGCCCAGTAGGCGAAGTCCAGGGTTACCTGGTCCTGGGCGTAGGCGGTCGGCAGGTTCTGCGCGAGGTCTTTGTCGAGTTTGGCCACGCTGTCCAGGTTCACCGGCGCGTAGGCGGTCTTGTTGGCGAAATCGGCCTGGCCTTCGGCGCTGCTGGCCTGGGCCAGGAACTTCATGGCCGCGTCCTTGTTCTTGGCGCCCTTGGGGATGACCAGGAAATCGGCCATGACCAGGTTTTGCTTCCAGCTCACGCCCACTGGCGCTCCATCTTGCTGCAGGGCGTAGACGCGGCCGTTCCAGAACTGGCCAAGCGAGGCTTCACCGGAGGCCAGCAATTGCTGCGACTGGGCCCCACCGCCCCACCAGACGATGTCTTTCTTGATGGTGTCGAGCTTCTTGAAGGCGCGGTCCAGGTCCAGCGGGTAGAGCTTGTCAGCCGGCACGCCGTCAGCCAGCAGGGCCAGTTCCAGCACGCCGGGGCTCGGCCACTTGTACAGGGCGCGTTTGCCGGGGTAGGTCTTTGTGTCGAACAGGGCGGTCCAGTCCACCGGCTTGTTGGCGCCGAGCTTGCCTTCGTTGTAGCCGAGCACGAACGAGAAGAAGAACGAACCGACGCCATGGTCGGAGACGAAGCGTGGGTCGATCTTGTCGCGCGCGATGGTGTTGAAATCGAGGGGTTCGAGCAGGCCCTCACTGGCGGCACGCAGGGCGAAGTCGGCTTCCACGTCGACCACGTCCCACTGCACGTTGCCGCTCTCGACCATGGCCTTGAGCTTGCCGTAGTCGGTCGGGCCGTCCTGTACCACTTTGATGTTGGTCGATTTGCTGAAAGGTACGGCCCATGCTTCTTTCTGGGCGTCCTGGGTGGTACCGCCCCAGCTGACGAAGTTGAGGCTGTCAGCGGCCTGGGTCGCCTGACATGCCAGGGTCAGCAGGCTGGCGGACAGCACTGCGGTTACACGTTTGCTCAACAGCATGGTTACGCCCTCGTTGCTTTTTGTTATTCGAGGCGGGGCTGGTAGTGCGCCCGCCAACAGTATTCGGGGAGCAGCTAAAACAAAGTGTCGGTGGCCGTTGGGTAAGTGTAGGTAGCGGCCTGCGATTTCAAGGTCTACGGGATATCATATTATGGTATTCCAAGATTTTGGCAAGAGGGAGAGGCTACCGGCCATCACTCTTGTCTGCTGTGAGCTGCAAGCTTCAAGCTGCAAGCTGCAAGTAGAAGCGGATCGCGTCGTGCCGCAGATCGGCTTTTGCTTGGAGCTTGCAGCTTGCGGCTTGGAGCTTTCAGCTCTGGGCTTGGAAGGGGATGCTTTGGACCACTTCCAGCTCATAGCCCGCCAGGCCCGCGTATTTGAGCGGGGGGCCCAGGTGGCGGAGCTTGCCGACGCCCAGGTCCTGGAGAATCTGCGCGCCAGTGCCGACTTCCGAGTACACCTTCGACTGGCCCCGCTGGTACGGACGCAGCGGCTGGGTCAGTTGCGGGATGCGTTCGAGCAGCGCCTGGGATGATTCATGGTTGGCCAGGATCACCACCACCCCGGCACCTTCCTCCGCGACCTTCTCCAGCGCAGCCCACAAGGTCCAGTTCGCCGGCCCGGCATACTCGGCACCGACCAGGTCGCGCAACGGGTCGATGACGTGCACGCGCACCAACGTCGGCTGCTCGCGGCGGATATCGCCCATCACCATGGCCATGTGCACACCACCTTCGATACGGTCTTCATAGGTCACCAGGCGGAAGGTGCCGTGCACGGTCGGCAACTCGCGCTCACCGATGCGCTTGATGGTCTGCTCGGTGCTCAGGCGATAGTGGATCAGGTCAGCGATGGTGCCGATCTTGATGCCGTGCCGGGCGGCGAACACTTCCAGGTCCGGTCGGCGGGCCATGGTGCCGTCATCGTTGAGCACCTCGACGATCACCGAAGCCGGGGCAAAACCGGCCAGGCGTGCCAGGTCGCAACCCGCTTCGGTATGGCCGGCGCGGTTCAGCACACCGCCTTCGCGGGCACGCAATGGGAAGATGTGGCCGGGCTGCACCAGATCCGCCGGGCGGGCATCGGCGGCCATGGCTGCGGCCACGGTGCGCGCCCTGTCAGCCGCAGAAATGCCCGTGGTCACCCCCGTGGCCGCCTCGATGGATACGGTGAAGGCGGTGCTGAACGCGCTGCCGTTGGCCGGTACCATCTGCTCCAGCCCCAAGCGCTGACAATGCTCGTCGGTCAGGGTCAGGCAGATCAGGCCCCGCGCTTCGCGGGCCATGAAGTTGATGGCCTGCGCGTCACAGCGCTCGGCGGCGATCAGCAGGTCGCCCTCGTTCTCCCGATCCTCGTCGTCCACCAGCAGCACCATCTTGCCTTGGCGGTAGTCCTCGAGGAGTTCTTCGATCGTGTTGAAAGCCATGCTGAACGCTCACTGTGAATGGGTGATTATTATGGTATACCATCATACACAAATAGTTTTGCATCAGGAGAGTAGCGGATGAAAGCGTATTGGATTGCCCACGTGGACGTGACCGACCCCGAGCAGTATCAGCAATACACCCAATGTGCGCCCGCCGCCTTTGCCGCATTCGGCGGGCGGTTCCTGGCCCGGGGCGGGCGCAGCGAGGCGATGGAAGGGCGGTCGACGCCCCAGCGGACCGTGGTGATCGAGTTCCAGACCTACGAACAGGCGCTGGCCTGCTATCGATCCGAGCTGTACCAACGAGCGTGCAGCCATCGTCACGGCGTGGCCAAGGCTGAGGTGATCATCGTCGAAGGGTTCGAGCCCTGAGCGCGGGGCGAAATTGCCTGAGCTGTTGTGCTGGGTCATTCCAAGAGGCTGGCTTTTCCCCTATTGTCGAACCTATGTTCCCACGTGATTTGGCAGGCCCATGGAGAAAGTCATTGTCATCACCGGCGCCAGCCGTGGCATCGGCGCCGCCACCGCGCTGCAGGCTGCCCGTGAGGGTTACCGCATCTGCATCAACTACCACGCCGATGACCAGGCCGCGCACGCCATTCTTGCCCAGGTCCGCGCACTCGGCGCCCAGGCCATTTGTGTGCGTGCAGACGCCAGTGTCGAGGACGAGGTGATCCAGCTGTTCCACCGCGTCGATGAAGCGCTCGGCGCCGTCACCGCACTGGTGAACAACGCGGGCACCATCGGCCAGCAGAGCCGTGTCGAAGACATGTCGGAGTTCCGCCTGCTCAAGGTGATGAAAACCAATGTCGTCGGGCCGATGCTTTGTGCCAAGCACGCCTTGCTGCGCATGGCCCGCCGCCACGGTGGCCAAGGTGGGGCCATCGTCAATGTGTCATCAAGGGCTGCACGCCTGGGCTCACCCAACGAGTATGTGGACTACGCCGCGTCCAAAGGCGCCCTCGATACCTTCACCCTTGGCTTGGCCAAGGAAGTGGCAGGTGAGGGTGTGCGGGTCAATGGCGTGCGCCCAGGCTACATTCATACTGACTTCCACGCCCTGTCCGGCGACCCCGACCGTGTCGCCAAGCTGGAACCTGGCTTGCCCATGGGGCGTGGCGGTCGCCCGGAAGAAGTGGCCGAGGCCATTCTCTGGTTGCTGTCGGACAAGGCGTCCTATTCCACTGGCAGCTTTCTCGACCTTGGCGGCGGGCGCTAATCGCTACCGCTCAGCAGTTGCTGCACGCACTCGGCCAGCACGTCCAGCTCGAACGGCTTGCCCAGCACATGAGCGCCTTGGAGTAGCGGGCCGCCTCCCAGCGCCGCACTGTTGTCATAGCCGGTAATGAACAGCACTTTGAGGTCGGGGTGCTGCCGCCGGTAGTGCTCCGCCACATGGCGACCGTTGGGGCCGTCGGGCAGGCCGATGTCGCTTATCAGCAGGTCCGGCCGTTCGCTGTGTTCCAAGTGTGCCAAGGCGCCACGCCCATTCTCGAAGGCGCTGACCCGGTAACCCTGCTCTTGCAGTACCTCGCTGATCACCACGCGCAGGGCTAGCTGGTCTTCCACCAGCACGATGCGCTGCCCGTTGGCACGGTGTTGAGCCAGAGCGCTGGCCTTGGGCGCCTGGGGCTGCGCCGTGGGCTGTTGGTGATGGCGCGGCAGGTACAATTCAACACGTGTGCCCATGCCGGGTTGCGACAGCACGCGTGACTGCCCACCGGACTGGCGCACGAAACCATAGGTCATCGACAGCCCCAGGCCGCTGCCCTTGCCGATGGGTTTGGTGGAGAAAAAAGGGTCGAAGGCACGTGCAATCACTTCCTCGGTCATCCCGCAGCCGTTGTCGACAACGCTAAGGCGCACGTAGTCGCCGCTGGGTAACCCCAAAGGGCGTGCCTGATCATTGTGCAGCGCCACGTTGTCACCATGGATGCTGATGACACCCCCGTCAGGCAGCGCGTCACGTGCATTGATGCACAAGTTGAGCAGGGCGCTTTCCAACTGTGGCGGGTCGATGAAGGTGGGCCATAGTTCAGGAGCGAACCGGCTGTGCAGGGAAATGGAGGGGCCGATCGTTCGGCGTACCAGCTCCTGCATGCCGCCTAGCAGCTCTGCCACCTCCGTAGCGCGTGGTTGCAGGGTTTGTTGGCGCGAGAATGCCAGCAGTCGTTGCACCAGGGATGAGGCGCGTTTGGCCGTGCTGTTGGACATGTCGAGTAAATTGTCCAGCTCGGTATAGCGCTGTTGCTGCAGGCGCAGCTGGATCAGTTCCTGGGTATTGAGGATGCTGCCGAGCAAATTGTTGAAGTCATGTGCGATACCGCCGCTGAGTTGCCCGACGGCCTCCATCTTTTGCGCCTGGCGCAAGGCCTGCTCTGCGTTGGCAAGGCGTTGTTGCGCCTGTACGCGGTCGCTGATGTCGTAGGCGAACAGGTAAGCGCCCACCGGGGCCCCAGCAGCGTCACGCAGGGCATTGAAGCGCAGTTCATAATGGCGCTGTTCTGGTTGCTGGCCGAATGCACCGATCTCGGTGAACTGCTCGCCCTGCAGTGCGCGTCGCCATAAGGGCAGGATCGTCTCGCGATCTGCGGCATTGTCACCCATCAGCGACGGCATGTAGGCGCCGACTACCGGTGTATGGCCGTACAGGAACCGAAAGTCTTCCCTGGCCTTGCGATTGACGGCCAGCCAGTGCATACCGTTGTCGAGCACGTGCACGTTGGCTGCGCTCTGGTCGATAAGCTCTGCGAACAGGCTGCGCTGCGCCATGGCTTCGCTTGCCCGTTGCTCCAGGTGAGCGTTGAGCTGGGCAAGGGCCTGCTCGGTATTGCACCGCTCGGTCACATCCTTGAACAGAACCGCAACCTGCCGGCGCTCCGGCGGCTCGATACGAAAAGAGCTTACTGACAGAACGCGGCCGCTGGCTCGTAGTTCCTGTTCGAATTGCTGGGGGGCACCGGTGTGCAGCACGGGACCGTAACGGGCAACCCACGCGTCGGCTTCATCAGGCAATATGTCGCGCATTTTCTGGCCGGTCGCGTCCGCGATGCCGGCGTGCTTGGTATAGGCGGGGTTGACGAGCACGTGCACGAAATCACTCAGCGGGCCATGGGGGCCGTCAATGAATTCGATGATGCAGAAGCCTTCGTCCATGGTATTGAACAGAAAGCGGTAAACATCCAGGCCTAGCGGCGAATGCTGCTGCAGTTCGGCTTCCAGCTGCGTGATACGTTGGCGCAAGGTGGCGATTTCTTCGCGCAGGGCAAGCATCTCGTTCACAGGCATGGCAGCGTCCGGCAGCAGTGCGTGATGAAGACTTTAACGCTGCGGCTGTGCTACGCCTACTCGTAATTTTGCCAGGTTACGCCCGAATGCCCATTTTGCTGTCAGAACGAGCGGATGATGCGGCCTAGGGTTGCCATGGCCCGCTCGGCGGTGTCGCTCCACGGGGTGCCGTAGTTCAGGCGGATGCAGTTGCCAAAGCGGCGGGTGGGCGAAAATATAGGCCCCGGCGCGATGCTGATGCCTTGGGCCAGGGCCATGTGGAACAGCTTCAGCGCGTCTATCCGTTCGGGCAGTTCCAGCCACAGGAAGTAGCCGCCAGAAGGCTGGCTGACTCGCGTCTGCGCCGGAAAATAGCGCGAGATGGCGGCGAGCATGTTGGCTTGCTGGCCTTCCAGGGCATAGCGCAGTTTGCGCAAGTGGCGGTCATACCCACCGTGTTCCAGGTAGTCGGCAATGGCCGCCTGGGCCGGCATCGAGGCGCACAGTGAGGTCATCAGCTTGAGCCGTTCGATCTTCTGGGCAAAGCGCCCTGCGGCTACCCAGCCGATCCGGTAACCGGGCGCCAGGCTCTTGGCGAATGAGCCGCAGTGCATGACCAGGCCTTGAGTGTCGAAGGCCTTGGCAGGCTTGGGCGCCTGTTGCGAGTAATACAGCTCGGCGTAGACATCGTCCTCGATCAGCGGCACCTGATGGCGCTGCAGCAATGTTACCAATGCCTGTTTCTTCGCCTCGGGCATGCTCGCGCCCACCGGGTTCTGGAAGTTGGTCATGCACCACACGGCTTTGACCGGGTGCTTTTCCAAAGTCTGGGCGAGGGCGGCCAGGTCCATGCCCTCGCGTGGCTGCACGGGTATTTCCACTGCCTTGAGCTTGAGCCGTTCCAGCACCTGTAGGCAGGCGTAGAAGGCCGGTGCCTCGACCGCCACCAGGTCACCCGGCTCGGTGACCGCCTGCAGGCACAGGTTCAGTGCTTCCAGCGCGCCGTTGGTGATCAGTAACTCCTCCATGGGCAGCATCATCCCGCCAACCATGTAGCGCAGGGCGATCTGCCGGCGCAGTTGCGGGTTGCCCGGTGACAGGTCGGTGACCACCATGCGTGGGTCCATGGCCCGGCTGGCGCTGGCCAGCGAGCGCGACAGGCGCTGCAGCGGGAACAGTTCCGGGCTGGGGAACGCTGAGCCGAACGGCACGGTGTTCGGGTCCTTGATCGATTCGAGTATCGAGAACACCAGGGCGCTGACATCCACGTCAGTCGATTCGCTCAGCGGCTCCAGTGGCTGTGGCTCGCAGAAGTGACGCGGTGCATGGGCAGTGACGAAATACCCTGACCGCGGCCGAGCGCGGATCAGCCCGCGGCGTTCGAGCAGGTAGTAGGCCTGGAACACGGTCGACGGGCTGACGCCATGTGTCTGGCTGGCGTAGCGCACCGATGGCACGCGCTGGCCGGGGCCGAGCACGCCAGAGCGGATCAGTTCGGCAATGTCATCGGCGAATCGTTCGTAGCGTTTCATGAAGGCTCGGCAGCAGGGTCAACAGGCAAGTCACCCCCACTATGGGCCCGAAGCGGTTTTCAGTACAGGCTCAGGCCATGCACCAAAAACCGGATCAGTTGCTGGTCAGTGCTTCAGCCGCTCTAGATTACCGAGCCAGGAACGCTCGCCTTCAAATGCTTTCGGCTGTCCACGGCGCCGGCTACGGTCAGCGCGTCGGCTTCGGCTTCGGTGATCGGCACGCGCTGGCCTGCCAACAGTGCCACGGACATGCGCAACTGTTCATCGGTGATGATCTCAATGTCCGGGCCATCACCTTCGATCCGCAGGTCTTCGCCTATGAGGGTGCAGCGGCGGGTGCTTTCTTCGATTTCGACGGGCATGGGCTAGTCCTCCGGGTTGCAGTTACAGCTGTGACCGCAGGCACTCAACGGTTGCTGCATCAAACCGCCGGGCGGGGCACTTTGTGGGGGCGGCGGCGGTCCACCCTCAAAGAGCCCTGCCGTACGCGGCTCTGAAGGCTGCGCTGTGAGCGCGAACTCAGCCGCGAAACGGCGCCAGGGCCGGCCACTAGCATGACCGCGAGAAATTTTTCATGGACGTGATCTGGCAAACCATACAAGCCGAATTCGCCGATATCACGCAAGTGCGTGAAGTCACCCGTATCATCCTGCGCCTGTTGATGGCCGCCAGTCTGGGGGCCATTCTGGGCTTCGAGCGTGAGCACAAAGGCAAGTCCGCTGGGGTGCGTACACATATGTTGGTGTCGATGGGCGCCGCGTTATTCGTGCTGGCGCCAAGCATGGCCGGTGCCGACGAGCAGGCCTTGAGCCGGGTGATCCAGGGTATCGTCGCCGGTATCGGGTTTCTCGGTGCAGGCACCATCCTCAAAGGTAATGGTCGCGACACCAGCCACGTCAAAGGCCTGACCACGGCCGCCGGCCTGTGGATGACGGCCGCCATCGGTACCGCTGCAGGCATGGGGCGTGAAGCGACGGCGCTGATCAGCACAGTGCTTTCACTGCTGGTACTGGCCACGATGCCGATAATGGTGGAGAAGGTGGAGGGGCAGGACGAGGAGAAGCAGCAGGAGGAGGATGTCAGGAAGCACTGAGGGGAGCCGAAGCTCCCCTCAAAGCGTTGTTGCCTGCTCTTTTCTTATTATTGAAGGCCGACCTTTTATTGTTTTTGTAGGCTTGCCTTGGTGCTGCGAGTGACCCCCAACCGGGGTCAAGAGCAAACGTATTTTTTTGAGCGCTGACCTGCTTTCATCCTGAGGATCCGATGCTGGCTGCCGCTACCTTGAGGTAGTTTTATTGTTCTGTGCCAGGCCGCGGGGCGAACCCCTGAAAAGCGTGTCTACTCCAAAAAAATCTGCTTGCTGCGCCTCTGCCGTGTTGTTCTTGTTATGTCAGAGCCGGTACATGTTGTTTTTATTGGGTGTCGCATTTTTTATTGTTGTTGTACGAAAGATATAGCAGGCGCCGTGCCAACTTTTGAAAAGCTTTGTAAATCAATGGGTTGAGTTGAATCGCCCAATTCGGGTGGCGTGAAATTCTGTCGAATTGTTTCCCTGTTACCCGATTTTTTGCTGAGGCCTGTGGGGGCGGTAACACTCACCCACACATTTGTGACGACCGTGTGAATCATTGTGCGCTGCGTGCTCGCGCCACACGTGAGCCATTGGCCCGGCCCAGCACCTCGCTGATCCGCTGCCCCGCAGCGATCAAGCGGTCCAGGTCAATGCCGGTTTCAATCCCCAGCCCCTCTAGCAGGTAAATCACGTCCTCGCTGGCGATATTGCCCGTGGCACCTTTGGCATAGGGGCAACCCCCAAGGCCCGCCACCGAGCTGTCGAACACACTGATACCTTCAAGCAGGCTGGCATACACGTTGGCCAGGGCCTGGCCGTAGGTATCGTGGAAGTGGCCGGCCAGTTGCTCACGCGGCACGTGCGCCGAGACGACTTCGAACAGTTTGCGGGTATCACCTGCGGTGCCAGTGCCGAGGGTGTCACCCAGGGACACTTCGTAGCAGCCCATCTCATGCAGGGCCTTGGCCACGGGGGCGACCTGTTCGGCACTGACTTTGCCTTCATACGGGCAGCCGAGCACGCAGGAAACGTAACCGCGCACCCGCACACCGTGGCTGCGCGCTGCCAGCATGATCGGCTCGAAACGTTTGAGGCTTTCGCTGATCGAGCAATTGATGTTGCGCTGGGAAAACGCCTCGGAGGCAGCGGCGAACACCGCCACTTCCTTCACCCCGGCCGCCAGGGCGTCCTCGAAACCCCGCAAGTTGGGCGCCAGCGCCGCATAGGTAACCCCCTCGCGTTGCTTGATGGCGGCGAACACATCGGCGGAGCCGGCCATCTGCGGCACCCACTTGGGCGAGACGAAACTGCCGACCTCAATGTAGGCCAGCCCGGCGTCGGTAAGGTCGTCGACCAGGCGCACCTTGTCAGCAACGCTGATGGGCTGGGCTTCGTTCTGCAGGCCGTCGCGGGGGCCGACTTCGACCAAGCGGACTTTTTCGGGCAAAGGCATGGTGGGGTTCCTGTGGCGGGTCAACGGTTGTCGTTATTGTTCAGGGTTGCGGCCAAGGCCTGTTCGCAACGTTCCTGGGCAGTGTCCAGCTCCAGTTGCATCTGGTGAATATCCAGCATCTGTTGTTCAAGCTGGGCGCGGCGCTCGGTGATCTTGGCCAGCATGCTGTTGAGTTGCTTGAGGTTGCCGCTGCTGGGGTCGTAGAGCTCGATCAGTTCACGGCATTCGGCCAGCGAAAAACCGATACGCTTGCCACGCAGGATCAGCTTCAGGCTGACTTTGTCGCGTGCCGAATAGATGCGCTCCAGGCCACGGCGCTCCGGGCTGAGCAGGCCCTGTTCCTCATAGAAGCGGATGGCGCGGGTAGTGATGTCCAGCTCGCGGGACAGGTCGGAGATGCTGTAGGTCTGGGTGCTCATGCGTGGGCTCGGCGTGGAGTATGACGGTATCCTGAATGCAGGTTGACGTAAACGTCAAGCAGGGTGTTGCGCATGCGTCGCTCTTGGCCGTCCAGTAGAGGCATTTGCAGTCAATCTGGCTGGACCGAGCGACGGTAACCATTGGGTGTCTGCCCACT
This sequence comes from Pseudomonas sp. NPDC089758, assembly GCF_044748705.1. Lineage (NCBI taxonomy): Bacteria > Pseudomonadati > Pseudomonadota > Gammaproteobacteria > Pseudomonadales > Pseudomonadaceae > Pseudomonas > Pseudomonas sp. NPDC089758. The sequence goes on along the minus strand of NZ_JBIVGN010000001.1, from coordinate 432,257 downwards.
CAAGCGCTTGAAGAACCGCGCAAAGTAGGTCGGGTCACTGAACCCCAGGCTGTCCGACAACTGCCCGATGCTCATCCGCGTATAGATCAGGTTGCGCTGTGCCTCCAGCAGCAGCCGCTGGTGCACCAGTTGCAGTGCGGTCTGCCCGCTCAAGGCCCGGCACAGTTGGTTGAGCTGCAGGCTCGGGATCTTCAACCGCGCGGCGAAGTCCTCCACTGAAAGGTGCTCACGGTAGTGCGCTTCGACCAGGCGCAGGTATTGCCCCAGCAACTGACGGTCACGTTCGTCTCGGTTGCGGGGCGCCTGGCCCAATTGCTGGCGACGGCTGATCCACACCATCAGCGCGGTCACCAGGGCTTCGAGCATGGGCGCGCGTGCCGGGGCATGGCCCTGGTACTCCTGCTGCAGTGTGTCGATCAGGCCGCGCAGGCGCACGCGGTCCTTGCCCAGCGGGTAACAGGCAGGCTTGGCCAGCACCCCCAGCGGTGCGCCCAGGCGCTGCTCAAGGTTGGCTACCAGCGCGGTGCCGAAGGTCAGTACATGCCCCTGGATATCGGCACTGAAGCGAAACCCGTGCACGGTCAGCGGTGGTACCACCTGGATTGCCGCTTCGCTGATGGCACTGCGCACGCCCTCGATCTCTACCTGCGCCTGGCCACGTTGCACATACAGCAACTGAAACAGCTCGGCGTGCTGGTGCGGTTTGATTTCCCAATGGTGCAGGCGGCTGCGGGCCGGGATCGACTCGCAATGCAGCAGGTCCGTGCCGGGCCATGCCTGGTTTTCGCCATACAGCTGAAACAGTGGGACGCCGGGGAGTGACGATTTCATCAAGAACTGACCTGTCCGTTAATCGAACGCTTTTTACAAAAGTGCAGTTTTCCCATCGGATAGCACAGCTAATCCGCCTGCGCAGCCCGTAAAAATGCAAGTAGAAATCTAATAACACGAGAGAACAACAATGAAAACTCAGGTTGCAATCATCGGTGCAGGTCCGTCTGGCCTACTGCTGGGTCAACTGCTGTACAAGGCTGGGATCGACACAGTCATTCTTGAACGACAGACACCAGACTATGTACTTGGCCGCATCCGGGCCGGCGTGCTCGAGCAAGGGACTGTCGACCTGCTGCGTGAGGCAGGTGTTGCCGAGCGCATGGACCGTGAAGGCTTGGTGCACGAGGGTGTCGAGTTGCTTGTCGGTGGCCGCCGGCAACGGCTGGACCTCAAGGGCCTGACCGGAGGCAAGACGGTCATGGTCTATGGCCAGACCGAGGTGACGCGGGACCTGATGCAGGCGCGCGAGGCCAGTGGTGCGCCGATCATCTATTCGGCCAGCAATGTGCGGCCCCACGAACTCAAGGGCGAACGGCCCTACGTTACCTACGAGAAGGACGACCAGACCCACCGCCTGGACTGCGATTACATCGCTGGCTGCGACGGCTTCCACGGTGTGTCGCGCCAAAGCATCCCCGAAGGTGTGCTCAAGCACTATGAGTGCGTGTATCCGTTCGGTTGGCTGGGGATGCTGTCCGATACGCCGCCCGTGAACCACGAATTGATCTACGCCCATCACGCGCGTGGTTTTTCGCTGTGCAGTCAGCGTTCGCAGACCCGCAGCCGCTACTACCTGCAAGTGCCGCTGGATGAACGCGTGGAGGACTGGTCCGACGAGCGTTTCTGGACCGAACTCAAGGCCCGCTTGCCCGAGGACGTGGCAGAGCGCCTGGTTACCGGCCCGGCGCTGGAAAAGAGCATTGCGCCCTTGCGCAGCCTGGTGGTCGAGCCGATGCAGTACGGGCACCTGTTCCTGGTCGGTGACGCGGCCCATATCGTCCCGCCCACCGGGGCCAAGGGCCTCAACCTGGCGGCTTCGGACGTGAATTATCTGTACCGTATCCTGGTCAAGGTCTATCGCGAAGGGCGTACCGACCTGCTGCAGCAGTACTCGCCCTTGGCCCTGCGCCGCGTGTGGAAAGGCGAGCGCTTCAGCTGGTTCATGACCCAGTTGCTGCATGACTTTGGTGAACATAAGGATGCGTGGGAGCAGAAGATGCAGGAGGCGGACCGTGAGTACTTCCTGTCTTCGCCTGCGGGGCTGGTGAACATTGCCGAGAACTACGTGGGGTTGCCGTTCGAAGAGGTGGTGTAGGGGCTTGCGAGCAAACAAGAGGGCTGCAGACCAATGGCCGTCAGTTAGCGTGATCAGGGCTGCTGCGCAGCCCATCGCCGGCAAGCCGGCTCCTACAGGTACTGCGCTGCGGTTGAAGCCAGTGCAAAGCCTGGGCTGCCCCCCAAGGCTGGATCAGTATCCAGCTTGCGGGGGCAGTCCATACAAGCCGGCTTGCCGGCGATGGGCCTGGGTAATTGCGAAGATCAATGCGCCTGTGCGTGACGGCGCGCCCGATTGATCGGCTGCTGCTTGGCCGGAACCTGCGGTGGCAGGTGGTGGTGCTGTGCATGACGCCGCACGATGCGTAGTACACCCCAGAGCATGGCGGCAGCGACGCTAAGCCACATACCTACCAGCATGAGGATTGCCATGGTCAGGCTCATGTCTACCTCCTTCTCTTGGGTCAGCTTTCGGCTCACCCTCCAGATATTGCTTTAGTCTAGCTCCCGCCGCGTGACGTTCCATCTATCGAAGGTCTATTGCTTGGTTCGTTTGGTTCCAAGCCCGCAGCGGGCTATACCCGCGTCGACTGGCATCCTATGATCGTCGGCCAAGGCCGGGCGTTGGCAGCCTGGCGTCAGAACAAGCGAGTGTCCATGGTGCAAATTTCCTTCAAGTCCCGGTTTTTCGAGCCGCGCCGCCTGGTAGTGGCCTGCCTGCTGGCCGCCAGCCTCTCAGGTTGTGCCGGCACGCCACCCACCGCCGTCAAGGGCGTTGCGCAGCGGGTCGAGATCAGCAGCGTGCCGTTCTACCGAGGCAACGCCAACCACAGTGGGGCCATGGCGCTGGCGGCGTTGCTCTCGCAGCAGGGCGCGCCGATCACCCCGGGGCTGCTGGACAAGCCGCTGAACCTGCCCCAGGGCGCCGAGTCACTGGGCACCGGCATCCCCCGCGTGGCGCGCGATTACGGCAGGGTCGTGTACCCGCTGGACAAACAGCTGGACGCTCTGTTGACCCAAGTGGCTGCAGGCAACCCGGTGCTGGTGCGTTTTCAGGAAGGTTCGGCGTGGTGGAGCGAGCCGCGCTATGCGGTGCTGATCGGCTTTGACCGTTACAAGCAGCGGGTGCTGCTGCGTGCGGGGATGCACCGGCGGCAGATGATGGCCTTCGACGATTTCAAGTCGGCGTGGGCGCAAGAGGGGAGCTGGGCGATACTGGTTCAGCCGCCGCGGCAACTGCCGGCCCAGGTGGACCGGCAGCGCTGGCTGCAGGCTGCCGATGAACTGGCCCGCGCGGGCCAGGAACTGGCGGCGAAGCAGGCCGTGGCCAGCCTGCAAAGGTAAGCCACCAACCCTGGCCTGATCCTCGCTAAGCCGGCGATCAGGCCAGTGATGGCAGCAGCATCAGAAGCCCAGGCGGTCGCGCAGGCTGTAGTACCAGGCTCCCAGGGCGCTGAACGGTACGCGCAGCATCTGGCCACCCGGGAACGGGTAGTGCGGCAGGCCGGCGAACGCGTCGAAGCGCTCGGCCTGGCCACGCAGTGCCTCGGCCAGCACCTTGCCCGCCAGGTGGGTGTAGGTGACGCCGTGGCCCGAGCAACCCTGCGAGTAATAGATGTTGTCGCCGATACGGCCAACCTGTGGCAGACGCGACAGGGTCAGCAGGAAGTTGCCGGTCCAGGCGTAGTCGATCTTGACGTTCTTGAGCTGCGGGAAGGCCTTGAGCATCTTCGGCCGGATGATCGCTTCGATGTTGGCCGGGTCGCGTGCACCGTAGACCACGCCACCGCCGAAGATCAGGCGCTTGTCGCTGGTCAGGCGGTAGTAGTCGAGCAGGTAGTTGCAGTCCTCGACGCAGTAGTCTTGCGGCAGCAGGGTGCGGGCCAGTTCCTCGCCCAAGGGCTCGGTGGTGATCACCTGAGTACCGCAAGGCATTGATTTGGCCGCCAGTTCTGGCACCAGGTTGCCCAGGTAAGCGTTGCCGGCGACGATGATGAACTTGGCGCGCACTTTGCCCTGTGGGGTGTGCACGACCGGGTTGGCGCCACGCTCGATACGGATGGCCGGGGTCTGCTCATAGATGATGCCGCCCAGTGACTCGACGGCGGCAGCTTCGCCCAAGGCCAGGTTCAGCGGGTGGATGTGGCCGCCGCTCATGTCCAGCATGCCGCCGATATAGCTGTCGCAGGCGACCACTTCACGGATGCGCTTCTGGTCCATCAGCTCCAGCTGATTATGGCCAAAGCGTTCCCACAGGCGCTTTTGCGATTCCAGGTGGCCCATCTGTTTGGACGTCAGCGCAGCGAACACGCCACCGTCCTTCAGGTCGCACTGGATGTTGTACTTGGCTACGCGTTCACGGATGATGCGCCCGCCTTCGAAGGCCATGTGGCCCAGCAGTTGCGCCTGCTTGGGGCCGACCGTGCGCTCGATGACGTCAATGTCACGGCTGTAGCTGTTGACGATCTGGCCGCCGTTACGGCCCGACGCACCGAAGCCGACCTTCGCCGCTTCGACGATGCTCACCTTGAAGCCGTTCTCCAGCAGGAACAGGGCGCTGGACAGGCCGGTATAGCCTGCACCGATGATGCACACATCGGTTTCCACCTCACCCTGCAGCGCCGGACGTGGCGGCACCGGGTTGGCCGAGGCGGCGTAGTAGGACTGGGGGTAGGGGGTATTGGCCATGCTCGAGAAACCTCGTGTTTTATATTTTTAACGAATGTACCGATGCTATCAATAATAATAAACACCCGCTAGTCGTCCGTTGAAAATCCTTTACTGCTCCTTGGCCGGCGCTTCTCTATAAAGAGGTTAAGATTCAGTAGGTTAGCGCAAAAAAAAGTGTTGACAGCGGTTTTGGAATGCGTAGAATGCGCACC